>NZ_LWMW01000098.1 GCF_001639285.1 Methanobrevibacter cuticularis
CTCTTTTGATTCTTTTAAGAGATTATTAACATATACTTCATCTTCTTCTTTCAAATTAAATTTCATAATAATATATATGAACATGCCACCATATAAACTTAACTTAAATAAATTGTCTTAACACTATGTCATATTTTTCCCCGTTTTAATGATTTTGCATTTTATGATAATATTTATAATCTCATTTACATAATAGTAATGCCAATTTTCTTTTTTGTAGCAGGATATTTCTCTAAAACTGATGATAATTCAGATATAAAGGCATTCAAATCATTAATTATTCCATTTTTTGTATTTAGTGTGCTTTGGTATATTTTCGATTACTTTTTTAGAGGTAATGTCCCACCAATGCCTTTCATATTCCCTGTTTCTGGCCTATGGTTTTTGGTAAGCTTATTCTCAATTAAACTCTTTTTACCTATTCTTATTAAAATTAAACATATATTCTGGATATCTCTGATCATGGCTTTGTTGATTGCTATTCCAGATGTTCCAAATAATTTATTATCTTTAGGCCGAACTTTTGGATTTACACCAGTATTTTTACTTGGACACTATTATAAAAACTCAGAAGAATATTTAGATAGTTTAAGAGTAACCATTAAAAAAATAATAATAAGTTTTAGAGACTTTATTAAAAATAACAAAGTTCTGTTATTTTTTATTTTAATAGCTTCTTTGATAATAATCGACATTATTGGAAACTATATTCTTCCTGGAAGATTTACATTTAGATTATCTTATATTGAATTACATCAAGGATTTAAATATGGTATGTTAAAAAGACTTTTTGCTATTTCATCTGGAATTATAATAACTCTTCTTCTCACTTTATTTATGACTGATAAAAAATCATTTTTGACTAAAATTGGACGTAATTCTTTAGCTATTTATATACTGCACTTTTATTTAATAGCTTTTTCTAATTTTTTTATAAATAAGACATCTGTAGGTCATTTAATATCTAATAACTTTTTCCTCGCTGGAACTTATATTATACTATCTACAACGATTATTTTAATTATTTTGTCTCCCGACATTTTTAATGATTCTATTAGAAAATTAACCAGCTATGTTTGGAATATATTTTTTAAAACGACGAGTAAATGATCAAATCTAACCTTTTTCATAATCTAATGGTTAATATTAATATTTTAGCCATATTTAAGAAAATATTTTAAACATAGTATACTAAAATATTACTAATTTGTAATCGTTAATGTATAATTATCAATTTATAGTTATAAATTTATAATATTTAATTAACTTTATATTTTTTAAATTACTTAATAAAATTAGTGTTTTATATGAATAGATTTGTTGATAAGATTATTAGTTTAGAACTTGATGAAATAGAAAAATATAGTTTTCCTAGAGATGAACTTTTTGGTCTGAAAATAATAGAAAATGGAGTCAAATATGAATTTTTAATAAAACTTTCTAGCTATAATAATAATTTAATTTGTTTTGGATCCGGAGCATATAAAAATTCTGGACCAAAAGCTACATACCCTCCAATTTTTAATCGATGGTCTTGGAATAAAGATTTTGAAGAATCTGTCTTATTTTATAATGATCCTACTTTGTATTTGAATAATGAAGTTAAATTAGGTTGGGGTGTTGGCTTCAAAGAGGATTATTATTTAGAAATTATTTCTAAAATCATCAAATTATTTGCAAAAGGCAATAATATATCTAATAATGATATTTTATTTTATGGAAGCTCTGGAGGAGGTTTCACTTCAATTATATTAGCTACATTGATAAAAAAATCAAAAGTTTTTGTAAACAATTCTCAATTAATATTGAAAAATTATTATCATAAAAATGTTTATAAAAGAATGATTAAAGCTTGTTTTGGTGATTTAGACATTGATACTATTTATGAAAAATATGGGTATAGGTTAAGTGTTTTAGAAATGTTTAAAAAAGAAAAATATGTCCCATCTATTGTTTATTATGTTAATTCTGAGTCCAAACAAGATATAATAAACCAATGTATTCCATTTGTAGAAGGATTCTTAGAATTGCCTTTTTTGAAAGATAAAGTTGAAATTATTTTTTACACTAATAATCAAAGAAATAAACATAATCCATTAAGCAATAAAAAAACTATAGAAATCATAAAAAAAGTATCAAAAGAAAATTTATGTAATAATAAAAACGAAAATCCAAAAAATCCTTCTACAAATGAAAATGCAATATCAAAAAAGAAAATAAAAAAATATATATCTAGAAAATTAATTAACAGGGGCAAACTATTAAAAATTAAAAAATTGTTAAAGTTTAATCAAGAATAGTAATATATTGTGATAATATATTATGTAGCTAGTATAATATATCAGTAAACACTTTATAATAAATTAAAATCTTTCATCTTTGTTGTTAACATCTCTTAATTTTTTTACATGTTGTTCTAACATTAAAATATTAATATTCGATGAATTATAATATTCATCATCTTTGCAATGAAATTTAACAATTTCTGATAAATCATTAAGACTTTCTCCATATTCTGAATTTAAAAATTTTTGAGGATTAAATGGACATTTGAATTTATAATTTTCAAATTCAATTGAAGACAATGGAAAAATATTATTTTTTGGGATAATACAGAATTCATCATCTGCATCCACTCCAGGAATCACATAATCTGATCTTTCAACTTTCAAATTTAAATTTTTCATTGATTTTTTAAGTATATTTTTTTCATTATTTGATAAATGGATTGAATCATTAGCTATGTTATTATAGATATTATTTTTTTCAATAGATTTTCTATATTTTCCGACTTCTAAATCTCTAATTCCTTCAATATCTTCTTCATCTTTATTTTTTTTTATGTAATCATAGGGTAAAACGTCAATAAATCCTATCCCATCCTTTAAAAGATAATTAAATTTGAGATAAGTTGTAATTTCCCCCCACTCATAGCTACATACTTGGCCATAATTACGGATAGGTTTAATAATATCTTCTAATTCATTAGATTGAATTTCTTTTTCTATTATTGATATAAATTTATCATAATCCTTCCTCATCATTCCAATATCAATTCCATCATCCCAAGGGAAGTATCCTTTATTATGTATAGCTCCAATTAAATTACTTTTATTCAACCAATAATCGATTTCATATTTTTCACAAATTTTGTCAATAAATTTTAGAAATTCTAAAGAAAACTTTTGTATTAATTTAAGACTATTATTTGTTTCCACTGTACAGTCTCTAAAAATTATACTGAACAATTTATTTTGGGTATTAATTTTTTTGTTAACTTCATTTATTTTATAATCAGAGTCTTTTTTCTTAGTACTTATTCTTCCTTCTTTTTGTCCATATAATACATAATGTAATAATGGATTTTCTCCATTTTTTCGCACATCAGAATATCTTTTTAAATAATAAAGACTATCAAATTTTTTGCTAGGGATATGATTTTTTTTATATCCATAAAACATATAATAATCAATAGGATTGTATTTAGAAGAATAAGCTTCGGGATATTTTTTAGTATAATAAGCTCCATCAAAAAGATTTAGCTTTTTAATATTTTTATAAGCTTTTAAAAGATTTATAATTCTCTTAGGGTGTTTCCATTCCTTTTTAATAATAAAAGATAAACTCTTTAACATCTTTTTATAATTTGGTTGATTAGTAGAATATACTTTATAAAATTCACTAGGATTATTAATTATTAAATTTAAAAGATACCAATTAGCAGGACTAAAATAATTTTTACTTAAATTTCCTTCTTTATCTGCTAAAACAAATTCTTCATGAAACCTCTTTAAAAAATCTTTTTTAAATTTACTACCAACTCTTCTATAATGAAAAATATAAGATTTATATTTGCAATATTCATAAACAGATTTTAAATCATTCGATGAAGATAATAACTCGTTTAATTTGTTTTTTATGAATTTCCACTCTTTAAATATTATAAAAACTTTTTCCTTGTTTGTTGTTGATTGATTTGGGTTATCTTTTCTATAAAAATAAAATGCCTTATCTAATATCATTATTTTTTCTGCAAAACAAAAAGTCTGAAACCAAAATCCATTATCTTGGAAAGATGCGCCTGGTGTTTCATTGTGTTTTATATCATGTTTAGTTAAAAAATTTCTTTTGTATATACCTGACCATGTTTGTTTATCAAATTTAAATGCTTCAAAATCTTTTTGAGGATTTATAATACAATTGTAATATTCAGTTTCTGCCAAATTCGAATATTTAAATATTCTATTTTCTTTTTCATCTCTGAAATTTCTAAAGTCAGATTTTATAAAATCAAGATCATATTTCATTGCTTTTTCATAGAGTGTTTCATACATTTTAAGTGCAACATAGTCATCTGGTTCTAAAATTCCTATATATTCCCCTTTAGCTAACTCCATACCTATATTCATACTATGTCCATAACCAGAGTTTGTTTTAGATACTATTTTTATTCTTTCATCCCTAGTTGCGTATTCTTCAATTATTTTTGAAGATTTATCTGTGGAACCATCATTTACACAGATAATTTCTATATCTCTTAAAGTTTGATTTACAAGGCTGTCTAAAGCTACTTTTAAATAATCTTCAACATTATATATCGGTACTACAATAGAAACTTTAGGTTGATTTGATGATTTTATTAAAGAGTACTTTTCAACATCTTTGATTTTTAAATATCTTTTTTCATAAAAATAGTTTGCAGGGGCTTCAGTTATTGAGAGATCTTTTAATCCATTTTCATGTAAGAATACATAAAGTTCTCTATATGATTCTCGTGTTTTTAATGAAGTTAGATTATGCAAACAACCACTTACTGCAAAATTAACAAAGCTTTGCTTTAAAAGGTCAAAAAGGTCTTCACTTATTAAAAAATTTTTAAGTTCTAAAAAAGCATAATAAAAATCTTTTGGATAAAGGTGATTGGTACTTTGACAACTGTTTACATTTCTTCTATAATTTATTAGAGGAATATCAAGTATAGAAATTCTTTTTGCCTTTATCAATGCTTTTGATGTAAATAAAAGATCATTAGTTCTATGAATTTCTTGAAACTTAATGTTATTTTTTAATATAAATTCTCTTTTAAATAGTTTATTCCAAGTCCAATTTTGAAATGTGTTAAAAACATACTTAGGGAAATCTTTATAATTGAAAACTTCTTTTTTAGGTAAATATTTTTTGTTTATATCATGAGGAATTCTTTTTGAATCAGATAAATCCTCATTAAAATCATTAACTCCGAAATTTAACAAATCTAAAGACAATTTTTTGGATTTTGCATATGCTTTTTCTAACATATCGAGTTCAAAGATATCATCACCATCTAAAAATGAGAGATATTCCCCTTTTGAGATTTTTAATCCTTTATTTCTGGCAACTCCTGCACCGCTGTTTTCTTGGTTTAATATTATAAATCTTTTGTCCTTTTTTGCATATTCTTCCAAGATTTTCAATGAATTGTCAGTGGATCCATCGTTTATGCAAATTATTTCAATTTCTTCTAGAGTTTGATTAATAATACTATTCAATGTTTCTTTTAAATAACTTTCTACATTATATATGGGTAATATTACAGATATTTTTGGCATGAGTAACCCCTTTAACTTTATTTTAAAATTTAACGGATGGTGGAAAAACAATAATTATTTTTGAGAATAATGCAAATTTTTCTACAATTTAAGTAAATTTTTCTACAATTTAAATTATACCTTAATTTAAGTTACACATTATCTAATTTGATAATTTTAGTAATAAATCTCACATTACACTATATTTTTGAAAATATTAATATTTATATAGGTAATTAACATGCCTAAAATAGGAGGATAATTAAATTAATTTAAAAATTTCAATACATTATTATTAAATCTATTGTAAAGATAAATATTCTTCTAAAGATATATTTACTTCCGAACTGATTTTCATAGTTCAAGTTCATTTAAGTTTTTAACAGCAAAATTCAGATCTTTTTTGGTGTCAATTTCATAAGATTTAAGTAAAAAGTATTTCAAAGGTAAATATTTATTTAATACTTCAAAAACATATCCATCATTTTTAGTTATTTTTATATCTTTAAAGTAGAAAATACCAGCAATTTCATAACCTGTTGGAGGTCGTCTTTGAAAGTTTTTAATCATCAAACTCTCTTTTCCCACATCAGCAAAAACAGCTTCTTCTGATTTAGCTAAAGTTAACCCTACAACTGTTTCATCATTACAGTTGTTAATAAATGTTTTGAAATCATTTTTATTAAATATAACATCTCCAAATAGGAGTAAATATGGTTCTTTAACATATTTTAGTCCTAAATAAAGACTATAGGTATTTGATGTACTCGCAAAGTTTGAATTTTCAATAAAAATCGCATCATTTCTAACTTTTTTAACATGTTTTATTACTTTATCTTTTTCATATCCAACTACAACATAAATATTCGGAATATCTTCTAATAATTCAAGATTATAATCAATAATTGCCTTTCCTCCTATTTCAACTAGGCATTTAGGCATATTAAGTCCTAATCTTGATCCTAAACCAGCTGCAAGTATAACTGCTTCTTTAACACATTGCATATAATTTCCTCATCTTATGCTATATCTTTAAATAATTGGTGTTAATTTTTCTGTTCTAAAAAGATAGCTATTATTTTATATTTGAACTTTTTAATAAGTCTTTATTAAAAACAGGAAGATTAAATATAATATTTACAATGTTATATTACGGATATATCTTGATTTAATAAAATCCACCAAACTTTCACAGTAAATTAATTTTACACTTAATAATTTTTACACTAATATTTAATCATATATTAAATTTAATATAATGGAATCAATAAATAATACTAAGCTAATCTAATACTAAGTTAATATACTACATAATATTTTATTTAAGTATTCTTTTATAAGCAATATGTTATTAAAGTTTTTCTAATGTCTGATTTATATTAAAATATTATTTTATAAAAGATTATCTTAATGATTTTTAAGATTCAACTATAGAATTAATTTAATATAAATTAAATATATAATTATTTAATTAAATAATTGTCTAATAGAAGATAAATAAATAATTAAGTTTTTAAATAATTGTCTAATAGAAGATAAATAAATAATTAAGTTTTTAAATAATTGTCTAATAGAAGATAAATAAATAATTAAGTTTTTAAATGATTTATCATGTGTTATTTAGTGGAGGAATTAAAATTACTTATAGATTTTCAATAATTATTCCCGCATATAATGTAGAAAAATACATTTCAAAAAGTTTAGATTCTTTAGTTAATCAAACTTTTCAGAATTTTGAAGTAATTTTGGTAAATGATGGTTCTACAGATTCAACACAAGATATAATTGATAAGTATTGCGAAAAATATCCTAATTTTAAAGTTATTGTTCAAGAAAATCAAGGAGTTGCCAATGCTCGAAATAGTGCTCTTGAAGTTGTAAGTGGTGACTATATTGGGTTTTTAGATCCGGATGGAGATTATTTCGTCCCAGATGCTTTTTATAATTTCAATGAAATCATAAGTTTTCATGAAAATCGGAATGTTTCTCCTGATTTAGTAATTGGTTCTCAAATTACTATTGATACTTGGTCAAAAATAAATCATGACCCTTCTAATAGAAATTTTAAAAATATTTTAAGATCAATAGTTAATTTTAGAAATAAACTCTTTAAGATAAAGTATTTTAAACAATTAAGCAATAATAGATTTTTTAAATATAATTTTCATTATTATAAAAGTGCAAAATTCCTTCCTTTTGAAAATGAAATAGTTCCACATGATAAAAGAATAATTTGGACTATGTTAATTTTGAATAAAATGTTTAAAAGAGAAAAATTATTGGAAATTGGACTTAAAATGCCTCTTTTAACACATTCAAGTGATGCAGTATTTTTATTTTCTTTTTTATATAAATGTGATAAAATTGTGGGATGTCCCTATGATTTTTTGATTTATAAAAAAAGAATATTTTCTGATAAATCGTCTCTTTCACAAGAATCAAACTTAGATTCTGTAAATGCTTACTATGAATCTTATAACATAATTTTAAAGTCTTTTAAAAGATATTCTAATAATTATAGGCAATTTCTAGAAAATAAAGGCAAAAACAATGATCTGAAAAATTTTGAAATAGATTATTTAGAATACATCGATTTGCTAAGATTTAAAGAACTCCAAACTCTATTTATTGACATGACTTATAGATTATTTTGGAAAACGGATGTTAAAACACTAATAAAGGTTAAAGAAATTATATTGGAGTTTAAAAAGAAAATTATTCCAGAAACATGGGAAAATATTGTTAATTCTAATAGAGATATAGATATTGATGACCTTGTTGTTGATCCTATTAAAATGGCAGAAAATCCATTAATTACAATAGTTTTAGATAATATTTATTTTGATAATTATTCGAAAAATGAAAACTATTCTAATAAAGATAGTAATTTAAATACTAAATTTACTAATCTTAATTATATAAGAAATAAGATAGATTTTAAACTATTAAAAAGGATAATATCAAACATATATAACTCTCATTTCCCCGCGTTTGAATTAATTGTTTCAAATGACTTATTTGAGGAATTAGATGAAAGTATTCAAAATAAAAAAAATATTCATCCAATGGAATATAAATCTAACTTTGATTTTAAAAATAAAGCCATTAATAGATCTAAAGGAGAGTATTTATTTTTTATAGATCAAGATATCTTGTTTTCTCCTAATTTATTTAAAGAAATGTTTGATAAGATAAATGGCATTGATTATTCAATTAATTTGTTTAAAGAGAAAATAAATGAAGTAAAATCTATTGGTTTCAACACAAAATTAATTAAAAAATTTCCTAATATATTTATGGATTGTATTAAATTATTTAAAGGAGTTTTTAATAAAAAATCCAAAACAAGATATGACTTTATCATATCTCCTATGAAGTCTGTACTTGGAGATATAATAGCTAATAAAGATGAATATGTAATCAATAAATTCTCTAAAAGATATATTTTAGATTCTAATATAATTGAAGATAGTTTAATCTCTGATAAGCTAATTCGAAAAGAATTTTTAAAAAGGATTAATTTCAAATTTTCTCACGATATTAAAAATGATATTAAAAATTTATATTCTCTTGGTGAATTTCAAAAGATAAATAAAAACTACATACTAAGTACTGATAAATACCTTAAAAATCCTTCTATTTCAATAATCATTGATGATATGAAAATAACTGAGAAAGAAATAAATAATTTATTAGAATCAATTTATAATCAAGAATTTAATTCATTTGAAGTACTTTTAAATGAAAATTTAAAATTTAAAAATGATATAAATTATTTAAATATGTCTAATATTAAAATTTTGAGCAATAATGATTTTAAAAATGTATCTATTAATAAAGCAAATGCTCAATATGTTTTATACATAAATATTCCGATTAATTACAAATCAAATGATTTTAAAAAATTATTTTTTAAATTTAGAATTAATAAAAATAAAAAGAAAAATATTATTAATAATAAAATAATTATAAATAATAAATAAATAATTTTTTATATATTTTTAAATCATAATATAAATATATTTAAAATAAAAAATTATAGGATCTTTCTAAAATATCTTTTTAGGGTATTTCTAGATATTATCAATTTTTAGAGTAGATTAGTATTCTTAGGCTATATGATACTGAGTTATGATTAATTTATATGAATATGATTATTAGTTAATAATTAGTGGATTAATATTATATGTTAATAATTAGGAGATTAATATGATATTTGGGGCGATTTTAGCAGGTGGCACTGGAACAAGAATGGGAAACATTGAAAAACCTAAACAATTTCTTTTACTTGGAGATAAGCCAATTATAATACATACAATAGAAAAATTTTATATTAATAATAGTTTTGAAAAAATAATTGTTCTATGTCCAAAAAATTGGATAAAATATACTGAAGATCTTATAAATAAATATATTACTAATTCTGATAGTCTTAACAACTCAGATAAAATTGAAGTAATTGAAGGAGGTAATCTTCGTAATGAAACTATCATGAATGCTATTTCATATATTGAAACAAATTATAAACTAACTGATGAGGACATAATAGTAACTCATGATTCTGTTAGACCATTTATAACCCATAGAATATTAACTGAAAATATAAAGTATGCTGCTGAATATGATGCTTGTGATACTGTAATTCCAGCAACTGACACAATTGTAGAAACAAAGGATAATAAATTTATTAGTAATATTCCCAATAGAAAAAACATGTTTCAAGGTCAAACTCCTCAGTCTTTCAAAATAAACAAGATTAAAACGCTTTATAATAAAATTTCAGATAAAGAAAAACATATGTTAACGGATGCTTGTAAAATTTTTTCAATAAACAATAAAAAAGTTTTTCTCATTGAGGGAGAAGTAACAAATATTAAAATTACTTATCCACATGATTTAAAAGTTGCAAATTCTATTTTAAAAGGATATTAAATATATTTCAGTGAAGTTCTGGTTGTAAAATAATGATTAACACAATATATCGTTTAGTGGCTCCTAAACTCTTTGAAGAGGGATATGAGGAAGTTTTTTTAGAAGATAATGTTGTTATTAGGCCTACTCATCTTTCAATATGCCAAGCAGATCAAAGATACTATAATGGTAGTAGGGATCCTGGAATATTGGCTAAAAAATTGCCATTAGTTCTGATACATGAATGTATTGGAGAAGTTATAAAAGATAATACTGAAACCTTCTCCTCTGGAGATATGGTAGTTATTATTCCAAATACTCCCACAGAATATGACCATATAATATCTGAAAACTATTTAAAATCTTCTAAGTTCCGATCTAGTGATTTTAATGGCTTTATGCAGGATTATATTATTTCATCTCCTGATAGATTAATTAAATTACCCCTTAATATTAATAAGAAAGTTGCATCATTCACAGAACTTGTAAGTGTAAGCGTTCATGCCATTACAAAATTTTCTAAAATTTCTCACAATAGAAAAAATATAATTGGGGTGTGGGGTGATGGTAATTTAGGTTACATAACTTCTCTTTTGTTAACTGTGTTTTTTCCAGATTCTAAAGTTATAGTTTTTGGAACAAATGATGAAAAATTAAACATGTTTAGTTTTGTTGATAAAACTTTCAAAATAAACGAAATACCATCAGGATTAACTGTTGATCATGCGTTTGAATGTGTAGGTGGAAGAAAATCTCAAATAGCAATTAATCAAATAATTGATTATATAGAACCTGAAGGAACAGTGTCTATATTAGGAGTATCTGAATATCCTATCCAAATTAATACTAGGATGATATTAGAGAAAGGTATTTCCGTTTTTGGGAGTAGTAGGAGTGGTAAAGAAGATTTTATAAATACTATGCGTATTTTCAAAAACCATCCAATTATCTTATCTTATCTTGAAAACATAATCAGCAATGTATTTAAAATAAGATATTTAACTGATATTAACGAAGCTTTTGAGAGAGACTTTAATTCTAATTTCGGAAAAACAATTTTAATTTGGGATAAATAGATTGATGTGCATCTGAGCATATTTATAATGTTCATCAAAACTATAATCTTATTAAAAACTATGAACTTATTGACAACGATATATAAATATATTAATTCTATTATATATGAAGACTATATGCTATCATCATATAGTTTATAATATTTAATGCTTCGCATAACTAATTATAATTTTTAAAACTTATTTTAAAGTTTAGTTTAAAGTTTAGTTTAAAGCTTCTTTTAAAAATCTTTGTTAAATATTATTTTAAATTCTATTAAAATTAATATTTTTAAATATCAAATAATTAATAATCTAATGATTTATATATCTAATAATGAATATAAATAATTAAAATAATATTTAATTGAAAATCGAATAAAATTAAATAAACTTATAATTAACACTGTTTATTAATGAAAATTTCCTGGAGATATAATGAGTTTTGAATTTATAACAAATAATAGGTTTCTTTTAAATTTTAAAAAATATAAGTATCTTTTATATGAACTTATTAAGAAAAATATTAAATTAACCTATAGAAGATCTTCTTTAGGCCTTTTTTGGACTTTTTTAAGTCCTTTACTTTATACAATAGTTTTAACAATAATTTTTTCAACATTTTTCAAAAGAAGCATAGAAAATTATCCAGTTTATCTTTTATGTGGAAGGTTATTGTTTGACTTTTTTAGCAATGGGACTAAGACTGCAATGAGATCCTTAAAAAGTGCAGGAATTATTAAAAGAATTTATGTTCCTAAGTATATTTTCCCTTTAGCTAATGTAATAGGAAATTATGTCATGTTTTTAGTTTCTTTATCAGTTTTAGTTCTTTTAGTAATTGTCACTGGTCTTAATTTAACTTGGAATGGATTTTTTGTTATAATACCATTCATCTTAATTTTCTTATTGACTTTAGGTGTAGGATTAGTTCTTGCTACTGTTGTTATATTTGTTAGGGATGTTCAACATTTATGGGGAGTTTTTACAACCTTGCTTATGTGGGGGAGTGCAATATTTTATCCTGTAACTACAGTTCCTGAAAAATACAGATTTTTGTTTGATATTAATCCAGTATTCAATGCAATTGACATGGTTAGAAACTCTCTTATGTATGGAATACCACCTACATCGTTTCAGATTTTATATGTATTTGGATTTTCGATGGTCTTTTTAATAGCAGGGGTAATTCTATTATATAAATACCAAGACAAATTTATACTTTATATTTAGGTGATATTTTGGGTGAAAAAGTTGTTGAAGTTAAAAATCTTTCAATGAAATATAATCTTGCTAAAGAAGGAAAGATTAGTTTAAAAAACTATTTTAAAAAAGTTAAAAATAGAGAACTTCTTTTTCAAGAATTTTGGGCTCTTGAAGATGTTTCTTTTGATGTAGAAAAAGGAGATAGACTAGCTATTCTAGGTTTAAATGGGGCTGGAAAAAGTACACTGCTGAAAGCTATAGCTGGGGTCATAAAACCAAGTAAAGGAACAGTGAAAACAAAAGGTAAGATAGTTCCTCTATTAGAATTAAGTGGGGGTTTTACTGGAAGTTATACTGGAAGAGAAAACATTTTTCTTAGAGGGGCCATGCTAGGGTTCTCTACAAAATACATGGAAGAACACTTTAAAGAGATAGTCAACTTCTCTGGGCTGAAAGACTTTTTAGATGTTCCTGTGGATAATTATTCTTCTGGAATGAAAGCAAGATTAGGATTTTCGATTTCTACAGTAGTTAATCCAGATATTTTAATTTTAGATGAAGTTTTATCTGTAGGGGATGCTAAATTCAAGAAAAAATCATTTTCTAAAATGATGAACTTAATTGAAAATAATGATACTACGGTTTTATTTGTTTCTCATTCAATAAGTCAAGTAAAAGAACTTTGTGATAAAGCTATCTTGTTAGAAAAAGGTGAACTTATAATGAAAGGCAATGTAGAAGAAGTTTGTGAAAAGTATGAAGAAATTGTTAATAGCTGATTAAAGATGAATTAAACATTATTTTATAAATACTGTGATTATTTACTGAATATTTTATTAAATATCATTTATATAATCTTATTTAATTAATCATGTTTTCCTATTATATGATATATCATATTCACGGATTTTTAATGGATGTCTATTTTAAATTATCATTTTTCTATTCATTATCTTTGAAATAGAATGAATTTAATTAAAAAATCAAAATTAAGAATATTTATCCCTTATCTTTGAAATAGAATGAATTTAATTAAAAAATCAAAATTAAGAATATTTATCCCTTATCTTTGAAATAGAATGAATTTAATTAAAAAATCAAAATTAAGAATATTAATCGTGTTATAAATGAATTTTAAATACAAATTATTTGCTTATATGTTCAATTTCTTTAAATTCTTTTCTTTTAGTAGAAAAGATGTATTTTTTATTCTTGATAAGAAGTCTTCTTTCAATGGAAATTCAAAATTTATTAAGGATGAACTATGTAAAAGAGGAAACTTTAGATATCATTGTTTATCCAAAGAAGAATTTTCATTTAGACAAGTAAAATCTCTATCAAGCATCATAAAAAAAATTTTTACACTATTAAATTTCTTTTTTATCAAACCATATAAATTATCCAAATCAAAGTATGTATTTCTAAATGATAATTTCTTTCCTCTTGCTTATATGAATTTTAAAAAGGATGTTATTATTTTTCAGCTTTGGCATGCTCCAGGAGCATTTAAAAAATTTGGAATATCTGTTGTTCAGGATAAAAACCTTAAAGATTTAATAAAACTATCAAATAATAATGTATATTTATCTGTAAGTTCTAAAAATGTTTCTGAATTTTATCAAGAAGCATTTGGAGTAAGTAAAGATAAAATTTTAAACTTTGGAGTTCCAAGAATTGATTATTACTTTGATAAAAAGTACAATAATGAGAATAATAAAAAGCACATTAGGGGAAATCTTGAGAAAAAATATCCGGAAATTAAAGGAAAAAAAATAATTTTATATGCTCCAACTTTCAGAGAACATGAGAAAAAAAACAAGGATATTTTAAATAATTTTGATTTTAATAGATTTAATGCTTGTTTAGGAGATGAATTTTCATTAATTTTTAAATCACATCCAAAAATTAAAACACCTTCAATTGAAGGCGGAATCGATTTAACTAATTATTCAGACGAAAAAGAATTGCTTTTAATATCTGATATATTAATAACGGATTATTCTTCTTTAATGATAGAATTTTCCATATTATTAAAACCAATAATTTTTTATCCATTTGATTTATATCATTATTTGAAAAATGAAAGAGGGTTTTATTTCGATTATAATAAAGTTCCAGGTCCAATAGCTAAAAATACTAATGAACTAGTCGAAATTATTAAAAATAATGATTTTGATTTTGATTTAATTAAGACATTTGTTAAAGAGAATTATGATTTTTTAGATAATAATTCTTCAAAAAGAATTGTTGATTTTGTTTTAGATTCTAATAAACATTCAAGGTGAATAAATACTAATTTAAGCTAATAAATACTAATCTTAAAATATAAATCAATTTCACAGTATATTCTAATAAAATTATATTTATAGAAAACAATAATTTGAATTTTATTAATATTAAAAAGCTGATGTTTTTATTTTTTCTATTTCTAGCAAATTTTATTCATATAAAGCTTAATATAAATTGAATTATAATATTATATTTAAGAAGATATTTTTTTAAAGAATATTATATTTAAGAATATTATATTTAAGAAGATATTTTTATTTAAAAAGATATTATAGTTAAGATATTTTATTTAAGAATATTATATTTAAGAATATTATATTTAAGAAGATATTTTTATTTAAAAAGATATTATAGTTAAGATATTTTATTTAAGAATATTATATTTAAGAAGATATTTTTATATAAAAAGATATTATAATTAAGATATTTTATTTAAGAATATTCTTTTTGAATTGTAGAAATATATAGATTGGTGTCATGGTGAAGATTTTTATTGTTATTCCTAACTTTAATGGATTAAATTTATTGATTAATTGCTTAAATTCTTTAGAAAATATAAATAGTCATAATTTTAATTTATCTATATTGATCATTGACAATGGATCAAAAGATGGAAGTGTTGATTTCTTAAAAAATAAGTTTGAGAATGCTGACACTAACAATATTTCAAATCATATGCTAATTATTAATGAAAATAATTTAGGATTTGCTAAAGCTGTTAATCAAGGAATTGAAATAGCTAATAAAAACAATTCGGATTATATTTGTTTGCTTAATAATGATACTGAGGTTAAACCAGATTTTTTAGATAACTTATTTAAAACTATTGAAAAGGATGAAAATATTTTCAGTGTGGGTAGTAAAATGCTTAGATATGATAATCCTGATTTAATAGATGATGCTGGAGATGAATATACATTATTTGGATGGACAAAGAAATCAGGGGATGGAGTATCAATAAAACATTATACTGAAGAAAGGGAGATATTTTCAGCATGTGGAGGTGCTACACTATATAAAATGTCTATTTTAAATAAAATATGCTATTTTGATGAAAATTTTTTTGCTTATATGGAAGATGTAGATATTGGATATAGAGCTAGGATATTTGGATATAAAAATCTTTTTTCTCCCAATGCTATTGTTTATCATCATGGTAGTGCTAGTAGTGGAAGTAAATATAACGAATTCAAAATTAAATTAGCTGCCCGTAATAATGTGTTCGTTATTTACAAAAACATGCCTATTCTTCAAATAATTTTAAACATTGGATTTCTATTGTTTGGATTTTTTATTAAATATTTATTTTTTGCTAAGAAAGGGTATGGAAACATCTACTTAGAAGGCTTAAAAGAGGGTATAAAAGATAGAAAAAAATTAAATAAAATTAAATTTAGATCTAGCAATTTAAAAAATTATTTAAAATTAGAATGGAAACTTATAGCTAATTCTTTTAAACTTATTAAGAAATGAACCGAATCCATGAAATATATTTAAAAATTATTTAAAAATAATTCTAATAATCTAAGTGAGAACATGAAATTATCAGTTATAATTGTCAATTATAAAACCTATAAATTGACTAAAAATACAATTATTTCAGTTTTAGAAACTGTTTCTATGAATAATACAGAAATTATTTTAGTAGATAATAATTCAAATGATGGAAGCTTGGAAAAATTCAGAAATTTTTTTTCTAAAGAAATAACTGATTCTAAAATTAAAATTATAGTTAGCCCTGAAAATTTAGGGTTTGCATTTGCAAATAATTCAGCTATTAAATCAGCTAAAGGGACTTTTATTCTTCTTTTAAATTCTGATACTATAGTTAAAAATGATACATTAGCAAATTGTGTTGATTATATTGAAAATCATGATAACGTGGGTGCATTAGGTTGTAAAATACTTCTTCCAGATGGAACATTAGATAAAGCTTGTAAACGTAGTTTTCCAAACCCTAAAAATTCTTTTTATAAGCTATTCGATCTTTTTAATTTAAATAAAAACTCAAGATCAAATAATTATAACTTAACTAATTTGGATGATGATGGAATTTATGAAGTAGATAGCTTAGTTGGAGCATTCATGCTTATTAGAAAAGAAACTATGGATCAGATAGGTCTTCTTGATGAAGATTATTTTATGTATGGTGAAGATATAGATTATTGTTATAGAATAAAAGAAGTTGGATGGAAAGTTATATATTATGGAAAATCAGAAATAATTCATTATAAAGGAGCAAGTAGTAAAAAACAAAAATCGAAATTACTATATGAATTTTATAGGGCAATGTATCTTTTTTATAATAAACATTATAAAAATGAATATTCTATAATAACCAGAATAGCAGTGTATTTAGGAATAGGGGTTCTTTTTTTAGTAAAACTATTTTTAAATATTTTTAAGAAGCAATAATTATAATTGGGTGAAGATATGATTAAAGAGAATCAAAGACTTTTAAATGCTACATTGATATCAACTGATGCTTTAGTTGTTGCTTTAGCATTTATCTTTGCTTGGGTTATAAGATTTCAAACTACTGTTTTGGGACCATCAGGTGATGGTTTAAGTTTTGAAACCTATTTATTATCAATTTTAATAATAGTTCCATCATATTTAATTTTTTATTATTTTTTTGGTCTTTATAGACCGTTTCGTGATCAATCACACATAATAAGAGAAGTTACTCAGATTATTAAGACAAATTTCTGCATGCTTATCATATTACTAGCAGTTCTCTTCATTGTTGATCAGGCAGATTATTCTAGAAAATTATTATTTCTTTTAGCTGTTTTCAGTACAACATTTGCTATAATTGAAAGAACTTCCTTTAGAAAAGTTTTAAAACATATTCGTAGTAATGACCTTAATCTGAAACATATTTTAATAGTTGGGGATGGAGACTTAGCTATCAATTTCTCAGAGAAAATATTAACTAAAAAATATTTAGGGTATTCTATTTCTGGATTTTTAGGAAAAAATAAGAACATTGGAGAAAAAATCAATGGAATTGAGGTCATTGGATCCATTTCTGAGTTAGAAAATCAAATTTCAGGTAATAAATACGATAGGGTCATAATAGCTATTTCTTTAAAGGATTATGATAAATTAAATGATTTAGTGGACATCTGTGAGAATCAAGGTGTAAGAGCCGAAATAATACCTGATTACTATAAATATTTCCCGGCGAAACCTTCTGTAGATATGATAGATGATTTACCAATTATAAATATTCGATATATCCCTCTTGATGATGCTTTTAATAAGTTCTTAAAAAAAGTTTCAGATATTGTAATTTCTTTAATAGCTATAATATTAACCTCTCCTATAATGTTATTTACAGCAATAGCTATTAAATTAACTTCACCTGGGCCTATTATTTTTAAACAAGAACGAATAGGCTATCGTAAAAAGCCTTTTATGATGTATAAATTTCGTAGTATGAAATTACAGGATAAAGCAGATGAAATTTCTAAATGGACAACTGAAAATGATCCAAGAAAGACAAAAATTGGTGAATTCATACGAAAAACTAATATAGATGAACTACCTCAATTTTTTAATGTTTTAAAAGGAGAGATGAGTGTGGTGGGTCCAAGACCTGAAAGACCCTATTTTGTTGATAAATTTAAGGAAGAAATCCCAAAATACATGATTAAACATCAAATTAGGCCAGGACTTACCGGATGGGCACAAATACATGGATGGAGGGGAAATACCTCAATATATAAAAGGATTGAGTATGATATTGATTATGTAGAGAATTGGTATTTTGGATTAGATCTTTTGATCATGTGGAAAACATTGTTAAAAGGTAATAATAATGCTTATTGATGAACAATCTCTTTTAAGTTCTTTAATCAATTAATTATCTAATAAATTCATTATTTAATAAATTCATTCTTATGTAATTTTTTAACTTCTTATGTAATTTGTACATACCCATTCTAATTTTTTACAATTCAATTTTCATATTATTAAAATAATAACAATCATAATAATAATATTTATATATAAGTTATTACTAATTAAAATTATGTAATACAAAATCAATATTTATTATTATGACTTTATTTTATTTGCTAATATTTGCTAATATATAATTAAATTATAATTAAAATAAATTAACATATATTAAAGTTACTATTTATATTATAATTGTCTTCTGATTTTTAATATCTAATTAAAAATAATAAATCACAAAATTATACTATCTAGCAATCAATTCATGGTCAATTTAATTAATTTAATTAATTTCTAATTAATTAAATAGCTAATTTCATAATTATTTTAATTTAATAATATTTAATTCAGGATTAAATTATACTATAATTTATACTATATTAAATAAATATAGAGATATTTAATAGTAACAAATGAATAATGTATGAAAAAATAAGTTATTATTGATTAAATAATTTATTTTATTATTAAAAAGTTTAGAATTTAGATTTAAAATATAGATAATGATTAGGATTTAGAAATTAGTATAAAAATATAGATTAATAGGAATATAAAGATTATTAGATGTTACATCCTAATAGAAAAAATGATAGTTTTAAGATAGTTTTAACAAGTATTAAAACCATTTTAAAGATTTAATAACTGATTTACTATAATAAATATTAAATTTATCACATTCAAGACATTTTTAATACGATTCAAGATAATTCAAAACAACTTTAATAGAAAAACTTAGTAGAAATTTATTATATGACTTATGAGTTTAGTAATAATTCATTGAATTCATAATATAGTTTATTGTAGTTTATTTTATGTTATTATGTCTTTAACATAGTTTATTTCTATTTCATTTGTTTTGATTATTTTTCAAATGCTCTTTGAAAAAGCATTAATATACTATCGAAACTAAATAATATTAACGAATTGAGGGTTTGGTATGGATAACGAAATTATTGAAGAATATAATAAAATAAAAGATAAAATATCTAAAGAAGAATTTTTAGAGAAAATGAAATTAATGCAAAAGGATTATGAAGATGTAAGTTTCATGAATGATTTAGACATAGCTAGAATGGTTGTGGGAACTTATATTGATGAAAAAAATGATTCTTTGTCTGACAGTGAAGAGCATGCAATGGATAAAATAGCTAAACTTGAAACTGGAGCTCAAAATTTAAATGTTATTGGTAGGGTAATGGGCATTTCTAACCCTAGAAATTTCAAAACTAGGAAAGGAAAAGCTGGAAAACTATGTAATATAAAATTAGCTGATGATACTGGAGAAATTCGAGTTGTATTATGGACTGAAAACATCAAACTCCTAAAAAATATAAATGAGGGGGATGTTATTCAAGTAAATAAAGTTGAAGTTAAAGATGGTTACAGAAGTAAAGAAATTCATCTTCAACCTCGTTCAACCATTGAAACTCTTTCTTCCCAAGATTATCCAGATTTACCACAATATAGTGAACCTATAACTGCTATAAATGATATTACTCCTGATACTGAAGTAAATATTATTGGAAGGCTTATTAGAATCCCTTCAATAAGGACTTTTGAACGTAATGGTAAAGAAGGTCAAGTAACTTCTCTTGAACTTCAAGATGAAACTGGAAAAATTAGTTACACCTTGTGGAATAAAGATACAGATCTAATTAAGACTTTAGATTTAAAAGAAGGAGATTCACTAAAAATACTATCTGCTTCTGCAAGAGAAAGAAATGGTGAGATTTCTTTATCTCATTGGGAAGGAAGAATAATTAAAGGGGACTTTGAGGTTCCTGATTTTGAAGAGAAAATCCTTAAAATTGGTGAAGCTCATGAAATTAAAGATGTTTCTTTAATGGGAATTGTAACTAAAATTCAAGATACTATCTCCTTTGAAAGAGCAGATGGTAAATCAGGATCTGTAAAATCAGTTGAAATAGCTGATGATACAGGTTCCATTAGAGTAACTCTTTGGGGTGATGATACTAATCTTGAAATTAATAAGGGAGATATTGTCAAAATTACAGGAGGAAATATAGAATTTGATGAATATGCTTCTAGTGGTTACAGAGTTAACACAAATTGGAACACTCAAATATTAACTAATCCTGAGGATGAAGATCCTGCATTGATAGAACTTTTAAAAGAATATAAGAATCAATTAGGTCCGATTAAAATAGAACAAGTACAAGAAATGGAAGATGATGGTGAGGAAGTAGATTTACTTGGTAGAATAATAACCATATACGATCCTAGGGAGTTCCAAAGAGATGATGGAACTATGGGTATTGTTAGATCAGGAGATTTAGCTGATGAAACTGGAATGATTAGACTATCTTTTTGGGATGATAAAGCTAAAACTAATCTAGAAATCGGATCACCATTCCAAATTGAAAATGCTAGAACTAGAATGGGTCTTTATAGTGTGGAACTTAACATAGGGAAAACAGCTAGAGTAATTCAATTAGATGAAGATGCTGTTGGAGATTTACCTTCATTTTCTGAACTCGAAGAAATGATATATGTTAAAAAGAAAATAGATGATTTAGAAGAAGATGATAGAAATATAAGATTGATAGCTAGAATTATAGATCTTCAAGAACCTAATGAATTCCAACGACAGGATGGAACTCCTGGAGTAGTAAGAAACATGGAAATAGGTGATGAAACTGGTGCTATAAGGGTTTCACTTTGGGATGACAAAGCAGAACTTATGTATGAAGTAGGAGATGCAATTAAAATAGAAAATCCTAGAGTATCTTTCAGAAATGATCAGATTGAATTAAGTGTTGGTAACAACACTAAAATTCTTTCAGCACAAGAGAATGATTTAAAGGATTTGCCATCTTTTGATGAATTGGAAGACATTATATATAAAGCTAAAAATATTGGTGAACTTGAAGATGATGATAAGAATGTCAAAATCGAAGGAGTTTTAAAGGATCCATTTGGAAATAAAATATTATCTGCACGATGTCCTAGTTGTAATAATAGATTGGAGCAAACTGAGGATGAATATATATGTGATTACTGTGGAGAAGATGTTGAAAAGCCTAAATATTTGTTAATGATTCCTGCAAGGATTGAAGATGATACTGAAGAAATTTCAATAACTTTCTTTGCTAAATTAGCTGAAGAATTAATTGGAATGACAACTGATGAAGTGGCTAAAATTATAGAAGATAGTGCTGATGAAGGAGCATTAGAAGGCAAAGTTGAAGATTTAAATGGTATAACTTTGAAAATAATAGCTGATGTTAGCTTCGATGAATACAATGAAGAAATAAGGCTGAATCCTAAGAAGATTCTTTCTAAATCTTTATAATATTTATAATTTAATAATAAGAAAGCAAAAATTAAAATTTAATAAAAAATTTAGGAATGATTATAATGGTGGAACTTGAAGATTTACCTAGTGTTGGGGAAAAAACAGCACAAAAGTTGAGAGATGCAGGTTTTGCAGATATGATGCGATTAGCTACTGCTACAGCTAAAGAATTATCTGTTAAAGCTGAGATTGGTGAGGGAGTGGCTGAAAAAGTCATTGAAGCAGCTCGTAAATCAGAAAAAATTGATTTTGAAACGGCATATGATGTGATGGAAAGAAGAAGAGATGTTGGCCGGATTAATGTGGGTAGTGAAGCTTTTAATGAATTAATAGGTGGGGGAATTGAAACTCAATCTATTACTGAAGTTTTTGGCGAATTTGGGTCTGGTAAAAGCCAAATTTCACATGAATTGGCTGTTACAGTTCAACTTCCAGAAGAAAATGGTGGAATCGATGGAGAATGTGTATTCATAGATACAGAAAATACTTTCAGACCAGAAAGAGTGGAACAAATAGCTGCAGGATTTGAAATGGACCCTGAAGAAACTTTACAAAAAATACACATAGCTAGAGCTTTTAATTCTTCTCATCAAATGTTAATGGCTGATAAAGTTAACGAATTAATTCAAAATGGTACAAACATAAGATTAGTCATTGTAGATTCATTAATGGCTCATTTTAGAGCAGAATACGTTGGAAGGGAGTCATTAGCTACAAGACAACAAAAATTGAATCAGCACTTACATGCTCTTCAAAATATAGCTAATACATATAATGTAGCTGTTTTTGTAACTAACCAGGTTCAAGCGAGACCTGATGCTTTCTTTGGAAGTCCAACTAAAGCAATTGGGGGTCACGTTCTTGGGCATGCGTCAACTTACAGAATTTGGCTTAAAAAAGGTTTAGCTGGTAAGAGAATAGCGAGATTAGTTGACAGTCCTCATCTTCCAGAAGGAGAATGTGTATTTAAGATCGTCACTGAAGGTATTGTTGATTAACTACTTTTTTTACCCTTTTTTACATTATTTTTTATTTTTTTATTTCTTATTTTTTTGTTTTTAATAGTTTGATTTTATTATTGAAACTAATCTTTTTTAGTGATATTTGGTGATATTGATATTCGCACTGGATAGTGATATGATAAATTAGAAGAAATCAAAGATTTTTTTAATTTTTTCTATCTCGTAAAAATGAAAAATTTTTATAAATTAGAAAATATATAAAATGAAATAATGGCTAGCTTTGAGATTACAATAATTGCAATTTTAGTAATGATATTCCTAGGTTATTTTCTCAAACGAATTGATCTATTAAATATATCTGATGTTAACACCTTAAATAAAATCGTTATTAATGTAACCATGCCTTGTTTGATATTTTCAGCTCTTTACACTGCTGATTTGTCTTCTATCGGAAAATTAGCTATCATGCCTCTTGTTGGTCTCATTGTATCTTCTTTTTCTGGTATAATAGCCTATTCCATTCTCACATTTAAAAGATATCCTAAAAAAGAGAAATGGAGTATAATGGTCCCTATAATATTGGGTAATACTGCTTTTTTAGGATTTCCCCTAACTCTTGGAATATTTGGAGATATTGGTCTGATTAGAGCTATTTTTTATGATATTTCATCACTTATAGTATTTCTATCCTTAAGTGTTATTTTGATGTTTAATTTTGGTGGTAGTTTTAAAACTGCTATAAAAAAAGTTTTAAGTTTTCCAGTTTTATGGGCAGTAACATTCGGAATCTTTTTTAATTTAATTCAGCTTTCAATTGGGGATTTACCACTTAAAGTCATTGATTATCTAGCTGCTGCTTCAATTCCCCTAATAATGATTTCATTAGGACTTTCTCTCCAATTTAAAAATATTAAAAGGAGTTTAAAAGTCGCTACCTTTGCAACAGTCATTAAATTATTAATTGGTCCCTTAATAGCTTTAATAATAGTTACTATTTTAGGGTTAACTGGGATTGAACACACAATAGCTATTATAGAAGCAGGAATGCCATCAGGAATGCTTACTTTAGTTTTGGCAATTAATTATGATTTAGATTTTAAATTAACTGCAGATTGTGTTGTTATTACAACAGTTATGAGTTTAATAAGTTTACCTATTCTAATTGGTTTGTTATAAAATAGTTCATTAATTTTATTTAATACAAATCTCAGGATTTCTAGAAACAAACGAACCAGATCTGAACAATGAACTGCATAGGCTATTTATATTTTTAGATAAAAACAGCCCTGAAGAACTCTTTAAAAAGGTGGTAAAAATGGATAAAAACCTAAAGAAATCTACGATATATTAGACATATCAACAAAAAACGAAAAAGAAATGGCAGAACACGAAATGAAACTAAAAGTGGAACTAAACTACAACAGCGGAATACACTACGCAAAAGAAACAGGCAAAAAAGAAGGAATAAATGAAGATAAAACAGAAGGAATGGAAAAAAGTAAAATAAATGCTGTTCACAGAATGAAAGAAGACAATTTACCCAATGATAAAATAAAACAATAGTATTTTGGGGATTTTATTATTTTCGACCATTTATTACTGCTTATAATGAAAGTTTTCATATTTAATATCTTTATTACTTATTTACTAGTCTTAATAAATAGCTACTATAGTTAATAAATAGCCAATGACTAATAATTCTACATACTTTCAACTTCCATTATTCCCTGAAAAGTCTACATCTTGTTTTTTAAAAAAGGATAATAATGATTTACAACAACACTAGATATTAATTATTATCCTTAATTAATTATCTACTAATTAAATTTATTCAGTTTTTAATATCAATGGTTCATTGATAATTTTTTTAATTTTCAATAATTTTTTTCTATTATCTGTTTACTTCATTAAATTGTTTATTTTATTAATTTGATAAATACTAAATGATTTATGAAGTTTTTCATGTATGTTATCTGTTAATTTTTGCAATACAACGTTTTTTTCATGAATGTTATATAATATTCTATTTTAAAGCATTTTCAAAAACTCGATTTTTAACCAATTTTCAATAAGTCAAAATTCCATTTTTTCATCAAAAAATAAAAACTATTTTTTACATGTTGGTAGAATACTCTTTTTTTTTCTTTGTCTTCTTATTTTTGTATATTTTTAAATCGTAGTATTTTGTTATTGTCTTGTATTATTATTCTTTATAATAGAAGAATATGTGGAAAATGCGTTGATGGATTAGATGTCTTATTTTTGTGAAAAAGATAATTTTTTGCGTTTAATTTTTGTTTGAATAGTTGTAAGTTCTTTAAATGTTTAGGGGGGGGGGGGGCAATCTATGGAATTAAATCTACTTTCTAGTTTCTTCTTGTTTTGGTATTGAGGTTTGTAGAAGTGATATCTTTATATATGGGTAATTACTATAACTATGTTTGTCCAGTAATTAAAAGTTAATAGTTTAATAGGATACTAACTGTTCTTTAGATGACTAACAAGTTTTTTTTCATTTATTGATAATGGCATAGCTAGTAAGATGATTGTTAAACATTTTTTAGTTTTTAAATAATAGCTGGTAGTACATGAATTATATATTTAAGTAAAAAATATTGTTCATATGTTCTATGTTTATTATAAAATAAGAGTATAGAATCAATATATTTTAGGTTTTTTACGATTCATAATCATGATTGTGTGTTGATTATTCTAAGATCATTATAGAAGATTGGTTACTCTGTCATAATGGGTCGTGAATAACTAATTTAATTAAATAAAAATATTAGAGGTGAATAATGTATAAAAATGAATTTAAGAAATTATCGACATTTTTGATAATTTCCATAATAATAGCTATTGGCGCTCTTTGTTTAATCGGCACAGCAAACGCAGCAGATGTTACTATTGATAACACTACAGGTAGTATAAAAGTTGATGCAATCAGCAATAGTAGCTTTGATGATGGTGATACACTGTACTTAAGTGATGGTGTATACTCAGGATCAAATAATACAGGTCTAACAATCAGTAAAAATATGACAATAGCTGGTAAAAATAAAGGTATGGCAATAATCGACATGGAAAATAGTGGACGGGCATTCACAATAAATGCAGGAATCAACCTAACACTAATAAACCTAACCTTCATAAACGGAAACACCACAAGTAATGGTGGTGCAATTTATTCAACTCAAGCTAACATTACATTAACCATAACCGATTGTACATTCGAAAACAACACCGCAAGTAATACTGGAGCAGTTCATATAAATGGAGCTGGTTCCAACATTACTATCAAAAATTCAGTATTCAAAAACAACACAGCAACTAGTAATTATGGTGCTGCATATCTAAATGGAGCTAATAGTACTAATTTGGTTGATAATTGTACTTTCGAAAACAACGCAGCAGGAACTAGTCATGGTGCTTTACGTATGGATGGAGATGGTTCCAGTAATACTATCAAGAATTCAGTATTCAAAAACAACACAGCAACTAATAATGCTGGTGCTGCACATCTAAATGGAGCTAATAGTACTAATTTAGTTGATAATTGTACTTTTGAAGACAACACTGCAAGTGCTAGTTATGGTGCTTTACGTATGATTGGAGATGGTTCCAGTAATACTATCAAGAATTCAGTATTCAAAAACAACACAGCACGCGATTATGGTGCTGCATCTCTAGGTGGAGTTAGTAGTACTAATTTAGTTGATAATTGTACTTTTGAAAACAACACCGCAAATAATAATTATGGTGCTTTAAGTATGATGGCAGATGATTCCAATAATACTATCAAAAATTCAGCATTCAAAAACAACAATGCAAATCATGATTATAATACTGCATATATAAATGGAGCTAATAGTGCTAATTTAGTTGATAATTGTACTTTCGAAAACAACACCGCAAATAATAATTATGGTGCTTTACGTATGATTGGAGATGGTTCCAATAATACTCTCAAAAATTCAGTATTCAAAAACAACAAAGCAAATAATTATGGTGCTGCATCTCTAGCTGGAGTTAGTAGTACTAATTTAGTTGATAATTGTACTTTTGAAAACAACACTGCAAATCATGATGCTAGTGCTTTACGTATTGGTGGAGAGGGTTCCAGTAACACTCTCGAAAATTCAGTATTCAAAAACAACACAGCAACTAATAGTGTTGGTGCTATTTCCATTTATGGTGATGGTAGTAGTTCTGTTTTGGATAATGTTACTATAGTTAATAATTCTGCTGGTCTTAATGGTGGTGGAATAGGATTTGCTAATAGTAATAATGTGCTTACTATTAAAGATAGTACTATAAATGGTAATACTGCTGTTAAAGAAGGCGGAGCATTATATGCTAATGGTGAAAATCAGACTATCAATATAGAAGGTAGTACTTTAGTGAATAATAGTGCTAAGACTGGTGGAGCATTAGATATTAATGGTGAAGATAGTGAAGTTAATATAGATAATTCATTGTTTGAAAATAATTCTGCTAGTTCTACTGGTGGAGCAATAGATATCAATGGTAATTTACATGAAACTAATATTAACAACTCTACATTCAACAATAACTCCGCTAAAAACGGTGGAGCAATCAACAGTAATGGTCATGATAATAATTTAACAGTTAATAACACTGATTTCAACAACAACAATGCCTCAAATAAAGGTGGAGCAATCAACAGTAATGGTGATAATAATAATATTGTTTTGGATAATTCAACAGCAACTAACAATAATGCACCAGAAGGTGGAGTAATTAGTAGTACTGGTGATGAAAACAAAATAGCTATAGATAACAGTGAATTATCAGGTAACAAAGATGGAATATTAAAAAGTGAAGGTGATAATAACAAAATCACAGTTGACAATTCTACTATAACTAACAATACAGCAAAAGACGGATTAATCAACAATGAAGGAAACAACAACGATGTAACTATCAACAATACTAACTCAACCAATAACACCGGTGATATCGTATCCAATACAGGAAATAATAACACTGAATCAATTAACAACAGTACTATAACCGTTGATGTAACTTATGAAACTAGCACTGTATTAACTGTTGTTTCAGGTAATGGTCAAATCACAATAACAGCAACAGTAACAAGAAAAGACACAGATGAACTATTATCTGGTAAAAAAGTTTATTTCTATGTTAATGGTAAACAAGTAGGTTCAGCAACAACTGATAAATACGGTGAAGCAAGATTCATTTACAAAGTACCAAAAACATCTAATTACAAGGTTTACGCAAAATCACAACAAACAACAATAACCAACAATACAGGCAAATACACATTCAAAGAATCAGCAAGTGTAACAAAAACCATAAATGTTAACAAACCACTAACATCCGCAAAAATAAAAGTTTACAGCAAAAAAACAACTTCAAAAAAGACTAAAAAACACAAAATCTACTACATAACCTACTCAATCAAAAACTACGGAGAAAAAACAGGCTCAAAGACATTCACAAAATCACTCAAAAACATACTCAAAAAACACAAACTCTACAAAATACAAACAACAAAAAACACCAAATACAACTACAACAAAAAATCAAAAATACTAAAAACAATAGTCAAAAACCTAGCACACAACAAAATAGCTAAACTCAAAATAACAATATACAGAAAAGCCTAAAAAAAAATAAATTGTTTTTGCATTATATTTTTTTGGAAAGAAGTTAATTAATCTAACTATTCTTTCCAAACATTCTTTTTTTCCTTCATTCATAATTTAATTAACATTTATTCATTTTCATCTGATTAAAACATTAATAAATTTCATTATACAAAAAATAATCCAAATTCACTGATTATATAAAAATTTATAATAGTTATATAAGAGAGAGTGTCTCATAATTAAGATTTTAAAAAATTTAATAAAAATATTTTACATTTAAAATCTTTAAATATTATATCAAAATAGTCATATTTTTAAATGATTTATATGGAAATTAATTTCATGAAAATTTCTAAAAAATGTGAATTATGAGACAATCCCATCCTTTAAATATTTGCAAAAATCTAGCACCATAATATTTTTAATTTTCTAAATAGCTATCGAATTCATATTTACACTACTATTTGTTTCATTTTTCTGATATTATTCATTTTTACTCGTATTTTGATCATTTAAAAGTTTTTTAGTTAAAATTTTATTATCATATATAAAGTTTACTCAACACTAAAAATAGAAAGCTTTATTTAGGTATATGGCATAATAACACTATCTAAAATTATAAAATTTTTATAGTTTTTTATAAGTATCTTTTATAAATGTTTTTTAATAATTTTTACTAATAAATAAGTTAAAATTGTTAAAAATTAAAAATAGGTTGAAAATAATCAAGTAATTTTATAAGGGATATAATAGCTTAAGCATATAGCTTAAAAATAGTAGAATGATTTTAATAGCTAAATAGCTTTATAAAAAAATGATATAAAAAGTATTTTTTATAAATTAGATTTTGTCAACTTGTACAAGGTGATTTTATATGGCAGAAGAAGAAAGAGATATTAAAAATGAAGAACCACGAATAGGTGTTTATGTTTGCCACTGTGGTGTAAACATTGGTGGGGTTGTAGATGTTCCTGCTGTTGCAGAATATGCAAAGAGTCTTCCTAACGTAGTTCTTGCGAAAGATTATAAATATTATTGTTCTGATCCAGGACAACAAGCAATTCAAGAGGATATTAAAGAGCACAATTTAAATAGAATTGTTGTAGCTGCATGTTCTCCAAGACTTCACGAAGCAACATTTAGAAGATGTGTAAGGGAAGCAGGACTTAACCAATTCTTGTTTGAATTTGCAAATTTAAGAGAACAAGATTCTTGGGTACACATGGGTGAACCTGTAGAAGCTACTAATAAAGCAAAAGATCTTACAAGAATGGCTATAGCAAAAGCAAGATTACTTGAGCCATTAGAAGCTTCAGTTGTGTCTGTGGATAACAAAGCTATGGTTATTGGTGGAGGAGTAGCTGGTATTCAATCTGCTCTTGATTTAGCAGATATGGGTTTTAAAACCTATATGATTGAAAAACAACCTACAATCGGAGGAAGAATGGGACAATTGGATAAAACTTTCCCAACTCTCGATTGTTCTATGTGTATTCTTGCTCCTAAGATGGTGGATGTAGGTAAACACGAAAACATTGAACTCTTGACTTATTCTGAAGTTAGAGAAGTAGGTGGATACATTGGTAATTTCCATGTTAAAGTGGAAAGAAAACCAAGATTCATAGATGAAGATTTATGTGTTGGTTGTGGATCCTGTGTAGAAGTATGTCCTATTGAAATGCCAAATTACTTCGATGAAGGCATTGGTATGGTTAAAGCAGCATATATTCCATTCCCACAATCAGTTCCATTATGTGCTACAATAGATAAAGATTACTGTATTGAATGTAAATTATGTGATCAAATTTGTGAACGTGGTGCAGTAAAGCATGATCAAGAAAGTCAATTCATAGACTTGGATGTTGGTACTATCATAGTAGCTACTGGCTATGATCCATACAATCCTACAGAAAAACTTGAATATGGTTATGGAGCTCATAGTAATGTAATTACCGCTATGGAAATCGAAAGGATGATTAATGCATCTGGGCCTACTGAAGGACATGTAGTTAAACCATCTGATGGTAAAAATCCTAAACGTGTTGCATTTATTCACTGTGTTGGTTCAAGAGATGAAAAAATCGGTAAACCATACTGTTCCAGAGTATGTTGTATGTATTCAATGAAGAATGCTCAATTAATCAAGGATCATGAACCTGATACTGAAGTAACTCTTTACTACATGGATATAAGAGCATTCGGTAAAGGATTTGAAGAGTTCTACAAAAACTCTCAAGAGAAATATGGTATCAAGTTTGTAAGAGGACGACCTTCTGAGGTTATCGAAAATCCTGACTTGACTTTAACAGTTAGGGGTGAAGATACATTATTAAACAAAGTAACTGAATATGATTATGATTTAGTTGTTTTAAGTGTAGGACTCGTACCTCCTGAAGGGGCTGAAGATCTTAGACAAACTATAGGTTTATCTAAAAGTGGAGATGGCTTCTTAATGGAAGCTCACCCAAAACTCAGACCTGTTGATACTTTAACTGATGGTGTATACCTTGCAGGTGTTGCTCAAGGACCTAAAGATATTCCTGATGCAGTTGCTCAAGGTTCTGGTGCTGCAGCTCGTGCAGCTATTCCTATGGTTAAAGGTGAAGTAGAAATTGAACCTATTGTCGCAACTACAGATATTGATATTTGTGGTGCATGTGAAGTTTGTGTTGAACTATGTCCTTATGGTGCAATACAAATTGAAGATGATCAAGCTGCTGTTAATGTAGCTTTATGTAAAGGATGCGGTACTTGTGTAGCTGCTTGTCCTTCTGGAGCTATGGATCAACAACACTTTAAAACCAGCCAGATTATGGCACAAATTGAAGCAGCCCTTGAAGACGTAGGAAAATAATCTTGGAGATTCTCTCCAATTTACTTTTCTTTTTTACTTTTTACTTTTTTACTCATTTTTTTTAATTTAATTTTTCATAATTTAATTTTTCAAATTATATTAACTTTATTCGTCTTTGTCCAAAATGTTCATGATACATTTTTTAAATATGATAAAATGTAATATTCATTTGGAAATTATAACTTTTTTAAAAATGATTATATTAATCAAATATTTTTTTAAATAATTCTTATTTAAGTTAATAAAAATGTTTAAGAATTTAAACACTTTTTAAAGCTTTTTTAAGTGACAAATGAAAATTATAACATGATAAAATTTCCTATTGTGCATAAAATATAAATCTCACCAAGTAGCTTTTTTATTTTTCTATCATGAACAAAATATACAAAGACTTTATTCACCTTCATTTTAATTTTCTAATTCTAATAATCTTCATTTTCAAATATTATATAATTTAAAAACATTATTTTAATATTTTCTCATAATTAATAGCTTTATCAACTTTTTAATTGTTGCACAACTTTAGTTAAAATTAATATACTTTTTATCTAGCTTCAATTGACCATATTACTATTTTTCATTATTCTGTTCATTTTATTTTATAAAAATAATCAAGAAGTTTTATTTCAAAATTATTTTATTTTTAGGAGAATCATGAAAAAATTTATTTTTTTATTTTTTATTTTTATATAAACTTTATTTTTATAAAACTATAGAAAATATAAAAAATTTTGAAAACTATAAATAACTAAAAAACAATATAGAATTTATATAGTTGCTAATTAATTAATAATAAAAAATAGTAAAAAATACTTAAAATTTCCTTTAAAAATAATTAAAATAATTAAAATTAATATAATTTAAATTAATATAATATAATTTAAAAAGTTATAAATTATCTTATTGGGTAATTAGTTTAATTATAATTAATTATTAATTCAAAAACTAATAGCTCTTATCATTGTTTACATATATAACTATGGTGTATAAATGTTTAATAATCAAGAAAACGTTTCAGAATTTCAAAAGTTGATGAAAGAACATAATAGCTGGATGAAAAACAGCATTAATCTAATTGCAAGTGAAAATATAACAAGTTCTCAAGTTCAAGAAGCTCTTGTATCTGACCTTTCCCACAGATATGCAGAAGGAAAATGTGGTGAGAGATTGTATGAAGGGTGTCAATATGTTGATGGTATTGAGGATCTAACTATAAAACTTTCAAAGAAGCTATATAAAGCAGAGCATGTTAATGTTCAGCCTACTTCTGGAGTAGTAGCTAACTTAGCTTCATTTTTTGCATTTTCAAAGCCTGGAGATTTAATGACAGCCCTTGAAGTCCCTGTTGGAGGCCATATTAGCCATGCTAATGTTAGTGCTGCAGGTATTAGGGGACTTACAGTTCATCCACACCCTTTCAATCAAGAGAAGATGAATATTGATACTGATGCTATGGTTAAACAGATTAAACAAGAAAAACCTAAGATAGTTCTTTTAGGAGGAAGCTTATTCCTTTTCCCACATCCAGTTAAAGAAGCTCGAGAAGCTGCTGATGAAGTTGGAGCTAAGGTGATGTATGATGGAGCTCATGTTCTTGGTTTAATAGCTGGTGGAACTTTTCAAGATCCTCTTAGGGAAGGAGCTGATCTTTTAGTTGGAAGTACTCATAAAACATTTCCTGGGACACAAGGAGGTATAATTCTTACTAAAAATGAATATGCAGACAAAATTGACGATGCAGTTTTCCCTGGAGTGGTAAGTAATCATCATCTTCATCATGTAGCAGGTTTAGGAATAGCCACTGCTGAAATGCTGGAATTTGGTTCAGATTATGCCAAACAAATTATTAAAAATGCTAAAGCTCTGGGTCAAAGCCTTCATGATCTTGGTTTCAACGTACTATGTGAAGAGTATGGTTTTACAGAATCTCATCAAGTAGCTTTTGATGTTTCTGCAATTGGTAAAGCTTCAATATTTGCTAAAAAACTTGAAACTAATAATATAATATTAAATAAAAATCTTCTGCCATGGGATGATGTTAATAGATCTGATGATCCTTCTGGTATAAGGGTCGGTACTCAAGAAATTACTCGTAGAGGTATGAAAGAATCTCAAATGAGTGAAGTAGCTGAATTTATAGCAAAAGTAATTAAAGATAATAAAGATGTTAAAATGGAAGTAACTGAATTTATGAATCAATACACTAAAGTTAATTATGCATTTAAAGAAAATGAAGCATATCAATATATTCAATTTTGATAGCATTAATTTTTAATTGAATTAGGCTTTGAAAGTTGATGATAAGGATTATTTATTATTTAAAAGAGATTTAAAAATTAATCATAAGATTTAGATGTTAATTTATTAGTTATATTATAAAAATAAATCAATAACAATACTTACCGTTTAAATTAGGATGAAAAGCTATGAAAATTGCATGGGGCATTACAGGAGCAGGACACTTACTTAGCGAAAGTGTTGAAATTCTTGAGGAACTAGTTAAAGACCATAAAATCACAATTTTTCTATCTAACGCTGGAGAAGAAGTTTTAAAAATGTATGGTCTTTATGAGAGAGTTACTGCTATTACTGGAGGCTATTACAGGGAGTTAGCTCTGGATAGTGATCAAAGTTTTAGCTATCCTATTTCTGGAAGATTGTCTTTAGGTAAATATGATTTATTTATTCTATCTCCTACAACTTCTAATACAGTAGCTAAAATTGTTCATGGAATAGGAGACTCTCTTATGACCACTTCAGTGGCTCAAGCTGGAAAAGGAGGCGTTCAAACTTTAATAGTACCTGTTGATTTAGAAATAGGGGATGTTGAAACTATTCTCCCCTCAAAACTCGAACTTGAAAGCTGTGCTGATTGTGAAACATGTGAAGCTTCTAAAAAATGTAATCAAGGAGCTATTCTACCAAAAACAGAGATTAATCTCTTAAAATGTATTGGATGTGGTGAATGTGAGGATGCTTGTCCATTTAACGCAATATCTGCGGGTAAAAAAATAACAATCCACATGAGGGACATAGACATTGAAAATACTCATAAATTAGTTCTTATGGATGGCATATATGTTTTAAAACATCCTAATGAAATAATGAGACATATTTAGTAATACTTTATTTCTTGCATGTTTATATCATATATTATATTTTATTTCTTGCATGTTTATATCATATATTATATTTTATTTCTTGCATGTTTATATCATATATTATATTTTATTATTGTCTTTCTTTTTTCTATGATATCACATTTTCATTATTATTTTATTTTTAGTTTTATTTAAATTCAGAAGAAAAATCTAGTTTATCTCCTACATTTAAATTATATTCTGAAGCATACCCTTCTTTCATTTCTAAAATATACTTTGATGAATTTTTAGGACTATAAATTTTCCATGGTGGAATTGTAGCTATTTCTAAAATTCTTTTATTTTCATCTAGGAATAAAACATCAATGGTAAATTTCATAAAAAATGTATGAATAGATGATTTGAGCCAATATCTATTTTTTTGAGTTGTTAAAAGTAGGATATAATCTATATCATTTTTAAACATAAGTCCTTTTAATCTTGAAAAATAGCTATTTGCAACTTTTATAGGACCTAAATTGCATTTATTACCTTTTTTTATTAATATAATTTTACTTTTATTCGTGTTATAGATGTTAATCACCCTTTAATTAAAAAATTTAATACTCATTATTTTTAATTATATTATTATATTCAATTATTGTATTATTTTTAATCATGGTCCTGAAAGAAAAAATTCTAATTAATGTTTTATTGGAATATTAATCTATTTCATAAATATAAGTTGTTATTATCTTTAATTTCTAAAATAATCTTTAATAATTTTATTATTAAAAAAATATATATTATGATTATTTAGATTGAGAAATAAATGAATATAAAAGTTTTTAAAAAATATCATTACTTATAAACTTTATTTTCAGGACTATATTTATTTTTTTAAGGTTATTTTTAATAAATGATTAAATGACTTGTTTAAGCGTTCCATACCATCCATTTTCAATAGCTATTTTAACATAATTATTAGCCTTTTCAATAGCTACTTTCAAATCATAACCTTTGATTAGATAGGATGTAATTGCTGCAGAAAAACAACAACCACTTCCATGTGTGTTAGCAGTGTTTATAAGGTCATCTTTAAATAATGTTATTTTATTATTTATATTGAGTACACTGGTACCATTTAAATGCCCCCCGGTTATTAAAACATTACAGTACTTGCCTATTTCTTGGGATGCTTCAATTGCATTGTTTACATCTGATATAGCTATTCCTGAGAAGATCTCAGCTTCTTTGATATTTGGTGTGGTTATTATACAATGAGGAAGTAAATATTTCTTAAGAGCAATAGCTAGTTTGTCCTTTGAAAGAGTGTCACCTGCACTTGCAAACATAACAGGATCTACAACAACTTTCAAATTATATTCTTTTACTTTTTTAGATACAGATTTCACGATTTCTGGAGAATATAGCATCCCTGTTTTTCCATAGTTGATATAATTCCCATATTCATCAAAGATAGAATCGATTTGCTCTTCAATATAATCTGTAGCTATTGGTTGAAGTGAAAAGACTTTCGATGGATTTTGAGCTGTTAAAGCAGTTATAACTGATGTAGCATGAATGCACAATGATGTGAATGTTTTCACATCTGCTAAGATCCCTGCCCCACCTGATGGGTCAAAACCAGCTATTGAAATACCAATCATATATCCGACTTCCATTATTTCATCATTTACTCATTGATTTTAAAGTGTACTCATTATATAATTTAATATTCTTGATAATTAATTTATTGAAAATAAGTTATAAACTATTAATTTAAACTATAGAATAAATCACTAAATAATAATAAATTTTTTAATTGAATTAAAACACGTACATCAAGTAAATTTTGTTTAATAATTATATTTTTTTATATTAAGGTAAATTTTCTTTAATAATTATATTTTTTTATATTAAGGTAAATTTTCTTTAATGAATATATTTTTTATATTATAGGTAAATTTTCTTTAATGAATATATTTTTTATATTATAGGTAAATTTTCTTTAATGAATATATTTTTTTATATTAAGGTAAATTGTTTAATAATTATACTTATAAGATACTATTTTCTTGTAATTTTTAACCTTTCTGTTCCGTGGATTGACTCTACCTCTATGTTTAAGCTATTTAAATAATTTTTTGTCTTTGTTCCATCACCATGAATCATTATTTCTCCAATATCTTCAGTTATGTTAACATCTAAGGATATATAAAATGAATCATAGACTATAGGATCTAATCCTTTATTTTTTGCTTCATTAATATGTTTCATAAAGCTAAAATCCCCAAATTTCATATCAATAGCTAATGGGTTTATCAACAATCCATTTGTTCCCCCTCCTTTTGATGGGCATATGATAAAATCAAGAGCTTTTGCAGATTCAATCAATGGTTGAAGATTTGTTTTAGCTATCAATGGAATATCAGAGGGGATTATGATTACTTTTTCTGTTTTATGCCTACACCAATCCATAGCTTGAGCTATTGCAGTATTTAAATATAAACCTTCATTTTCAACTAAAGTTAAAACTTCTAAGTCATTTGCATATTCTAAAACATCTTTATCTGCACTTATAATAATAACTTCATCCACTACGGGCTTTAATGTGCTGACAACATCTTTTAACATAGCTTTAAGCAATTTTTCTCTTTCTTCTAAATCTAAAAAAGGAGATAATCTTGTTTTAGCATTTGAAAATTTTGACACTGGTATTATTCCATAAATTTCATCCATTATATCCCATCTTAATGTTTTATATTTTTGTAATTTGTTTATATTTTTATATTTTGTTTATATTTTTGTAATTTGTTTATATTTTATATTTTGTTTATATTTGTAACATTCTATTTACTAAGTGATTTAACATGTTTTAGATAATCATCTTCAATGCTTAGTAGGTTTTAGCTATTAAAGCAGAATATTTGGATTTTTTATCACAATGAATGCACTTATCACTATTTAAATCTATAGATTTATCTGTATTGAAGTGTTGTGTTCCTAAAATGTCCATATCAGTTATTTCTTCGATGGATTTTCCACATTCTTCATCTCCACACCATGAAAATGAAACGATTTTTCCGTTGTCTATCAAGCCTTTAACATCATCTAAATTATCAGTGATTACTAGATTGCTTTCCATATTTTTTTGAGCTTGTAGCCTGAGATTATTGGATATTTCCTCAAACAATACTTTAATTTTTGATACATAATCTTCATTTAAGTTTATCTCTATTTTTTCTAATGTATCTCTTCTTACAAGTATGGCTTTATTATTTTTTAGGTCTCTTGGTCCAAGTTCTAATCTTAAAGGAGTTCCGCTTAATTCATAATCATAAAATTTTTTTCCTGCTCTAATGTCTCTTTTATCAATATTGACTCTAATATCTTGAGATTTGAGTACTGTTTCGATTTCTTCACACTTAGCTATTACTTCATCTCCTCCATCTTTGAATATAATAGGAATTATTGTTAATTGATTTGGAGCTATTAGTGGAGGAAGACGAAGACCTTTTTTATCACCATGAATCGCAATTACAGAAGCTATAACTCTATCTGAAAGACCAGCACAAGTTTGGTAGGCATGTTCATGAGTACTATCAGATGTTTCATAAGTTATATCAAAAGTTTTTGCAAAAGTTTGACCTAAATTATGCACGGTTCCAATCTGAAGCGTTTTACCATCTGGAAATAAAGTATCGAAAGCCATCGTGTAATCTGCACCAGGAAATTTATCCCAAACAGGTCGCTTACTTATTAGATAAGGAATTCCAAGCAAATTTAAGAACTCTTTATAATTTCTAACAGCTTCTTTTATCTGGTCATCAGACTCTTCTTTGGTTGCATGGATGGTATGGGCTTCTTTAAATGTTGTAATCTCCCTAACCCTAATCAGTGGTCTTGTGTGCTTTGTTTCATATCTAAAAGTATTAACAACTTGATAAAACTTCATTGGAAGATCAGTATGAGATCTAACCCATAGTGAAAACATTGGATACATAGCAGTTTCACTAGTTGGCCTAATAGCTAGCTTTTTATTTAGTTCACTCTGGCCTCCATGAGTTATCCAATAAACTTCATCTTCAAATCCTTTTACATGTATTCCTTCTTTAGCTAATTCATCTTCTGGGATAAGAAGGGGAAATAAGACTTCTTCATGATCTTTATCAAACAAACTTCTTAATGATTCTAATATGTGTTTTCTTAGTTTGAATCCATTAGGTAACCATACACTCATACCTTTAATTGGATATCTTGAATCTATTATCCTTGCTTCTTCTAAAATATTGTGAAACCATTGGCTGAAATCTTCCATTTAATCACCAAATTTATAAAAATGATTTTTAATTAATTAATTTTAATACTTTTTTATTTCATTAATATTCTTCTATGTTAATTTATGATATTACTATTTTAAGTAGTTTTTTTATTAAACCTTTTTATTATAAATTTTTTTATTATAGAAATATATTTTTAATAACATTTTTATTTTTTATTGTAAATACTTTATTTTAAGATGATTTAGAATATTTTTTAATATTTTACTTTTTAATTATAACATTTTTATTTTTTATTGTAAATACTTTATTTTAAGATGATTTAGAATATTTTTTAATATTTTACTTTTTAATTATTCATTTAGGTTATTCCTATTCTAATATCTATATTTCTAAATCCATAATGATAATAATCTGTGATAAATATAATATTAATAATGATACTAATTATATTAAGGATATACTAGTGGGAATATTAATTATTATGAATTACATGGGCATAATATTGAATATTCTAATATAAAATAATAACTTCAGGAACTATTATGTTTTATTAAGAATTATTAAATTTATTTTTAATTATTATATGATATTTTTAAAATTAATTATGAGAAATCCAAAGCTATTTAATTATATATGTATAAATATATGATACATCATAAAGAGAGATATTATGAATTATAAAAAAATTCAGATGCCTAGGGAAGTACATATTGGATCTGATGTAATTAATGAAACAGGCAAAATTTGCCAGGATTTAAAGATTGATGGGAATTTATTAGTTGTTACAGGTAAAAATACCTTAAAAATAGGTGCTAAAATAGCTATTGAAAGTCTTGAAGAGTTAAATTATTCAGTAGACTTAGTTCAAATTACAGAAGCATCACAAAATGCCATAAAAAAAGTAGAAGATAAATCTAGTGATGTTTCATTGATTTTAGGTGTTGGTGGTGGAAAAATTATAGATGTAGCTAAGATGGCAGCTAAAAATAAGGATACCTATTTCATGTCTGTGCCAACAGCCGCTTCACACGATGGAATTGCATCACCACTTGCTTCTATTAAAGATGCAAAAGGTTCAGTTTCTTTAACTGCCCAATCTCCTATAGGTGTTATCGCAGATACAAACATAATTAGAAATGCTCCTTTCAGATTGTTAGCCTCTGGTTGTGCAGATATTGTATCTAACTATACAGCTATTAAGGATTGGCAGTTAGCACAAAGGTTACAAAATGAAGGTTATAGTGAATCAGCAGCAGCTTTATCTTTAATGACAGCTAAATTAATCATTAAATCCTCTAATTCTATAAAAGAAGGATTGGAAGAAAGTGCAAGGTTAGTTGTTAAGTCTTTGTTTAGTAGTGGAATGGCAATAAGCATCGCAGGCTCAAGCCGTCCAGCTAGTGGATCCGAACATAAATTTAGTCATGCTCTTGATAGAATAGCTAAAAAACCAGCTCTTCATGGTGAACAATGTGGAATTGGGGCTATAATGATGATGAATTTACATGGGGGAGACTGGAAATTTATTAGAAATGCATTAAAAGATATGAAAGCTCCAACAAATGCTTACGAATTAGAAATAGATCCAGATGATATTATAGAAGCTCTTATTTCAGCACATAAAATACGTCCTGAGCGTTATACTATTTTAGGAGATAGGGGTCTTTCAAGAGATGCAGCTAAAAAATTAGCTGTGAAAACAGGAGTGATTTAATGATAACTTTAATTGGTAAAGATTTAGCTGAAGAAGGATTGAATTTCATATTTTATGGTTCTTCTGAAATATGTGAAAGTTGTAGATTTAAAGCATCCTGTATTGAATCTTTAGAAGAAGGAAGGAAATATATTATTAAGAATGTTAAAGATATACAACAAAAATGTGATCTTCATGATACAGGTTTAGTTCAATCTGTTGAAGTAGAAGTGGCAGATGTTGAAACATTGGTAGATACAAAAAAAGTATTCGAAGGATCAACCATTTCTTTTAATCCTCCTGATTGTGATATTGAATGTGTTTTTCACCATCTATGTAACCCTGAAGGCTTAAAGAAGGGTGATAAATGTACTGTCATAAAAGATTTAGGTAAACATAAAGGTGGCTGTGGTAAAGACTTTTTACTCACTAAAGTAGTTTTAAGTTTAAATTAATTATTCATGAATTATCTATTAATAGGTTATTTATGAATTGTTCATTTATTATTTATTTAATGATTGTTTATTTATTAATTGGTTAGTTATAAATTGTTTATTTATGAATTGTTTATTTATTGTTTATTTAAAAATTGTTTATAGGTAAATTATAATCTAAATGAATTATTATGGAGATATTGAAGTTGAATCTTAAAAAAATGGCAGGATTTAGGGCAGGAAAAGAAGTTAAAGATGGTCAAATAATTGGACTCGGTACTGGATCGACCACTCATTACTTTATTGAAAGTTTAGGAATGAGAATAAAAGAAGAAGAAATTCAAGTAATGGGAATTCCAACCTCTTATCAGTCTTTTTTACTTGCAAAACAGTGGAAAATCCCTGTAACATCTTTGGAAGAGCATGATATTGATATAGCTGTAGATGGGGCAGATGAAATTGATCCTGATTTAAATCTTATTAAAGGTGGAGGAGCGGCTCATACACTAGAAAAGATTGTTGATTATGCTGCTTGTGAATTTATTGTAATAGCTGATGAAACAAAATTAGTTAGTGAACTTGGAACTTTTCCAGTACCCTTAGAAATAATCTCACAATCCACTAAACCAGTATTTTCGGCTTTAAAAGACATGGGTGCAGATCCTGAAATAAGAATGGCTAAATTTAAAGATGGTCCAGTTATTTCAGATAATGGGAATTTTATTGTAGATGCTAATTTCTATGAAATAAATAATCCTATTCAATTAGAAAAAGACTTAAATTCCATCCCAGGAGTTGTAGAAAATGGAATATTTTCGCAAATGGTGGATAAAGTCATTTTAGGAACTTCTGAAGGGATTAAAATATTAAAATAGTAATTTTTTAAATAGAAAAATAAGGGGATTCTCAGCATTGTCTAGAATCCTGCTGAAATTTTTTTTATTTTATTTTCATGACATTTCTTTGTGTCCATTGTATTCTGTTTAGTTTGACTTTTCTGTTTAATCTTTTTTTTGTTCGAAATGTTCTTTTTAAGTGTTTTGGAAGTGTTATTTTGAACTATCCTTCTAATTTATTATTGGTATTGGGTATGTTGTTATTTTTGATGTGTTTTAGTGTTTGTTTGAAGTTTTTTGATAGTTTTTCGATGAATGATGCGATTTCTTCAGATAATTTTTCTATATTGCATTTTAATTTGATTGCACAAAAGAATCTATTAAAACAAGGATTGCGACCATGTATCACATTGAATCGTCCTCCATTCTTTTATAGCTATCGCTAGAGCTTCATAGCTCTATGTTCTTTGAAATTTAAAATAAAATCATGATAAAATATAAAATAAGTATAAAAAAATTTAAAAAGTATTATTAAATATAGTGGGCTTTGTTTTTATTTATAAATGAAGTAGTAAAATAGTATTACTTTGTACATAATAAATATATAATTTAGAATTTGTTTATTAAAAAAGCCAACAACCCATTTAAGAATCATTGGCTTAAAAAAATATTTATTATAAGTTTAATTCTTTTTTATAATTTGGCCATTTTTTTTCAACCCATATCAAAAATTCTTCATATGCTTTAGGGTCTTGTTTTTTCATAGCTTCTTCAGCCAACTCTCTTTTTTCTTCATTTAAAGATTCTAAAAACATTATTTCCATAGCATTATCAATATCGCGACCATATCCAGAAAGTTCTCCATCTAAGATAGTAATCATTTCATCGTCATTTGACATATAAAACTAAACCTCATCAATATCTATAAAATTTTATTGACATATTATATTTATTTAAAACTTTATTAAATTTATCACTAATTTCTTTCTTATTTTTAAGAAGATAAGTAGATTCTTCTAATCTCCGAACTTCTTTTCTTTTTTTAGGGTCTAATAAATATTTCTTATTTATTTTCTTTTAAAAATTTACTATTAATTTCATTAGATACTTTTGAATAATCATTGACTATATTATTAATCTTTGATTCTGATAAATTAACATTAGTATTTTTAATATTTAAAAAGAATTTATCAGAAAATATTGATTCGTTCTTAATATTTAATCCTAACTGAGTCTCCATATCTGTTCTTGAAGGTAATGGAGGATAATTTGATGGGTGTCTATGTAATCTTAAATCAAGATTTTCATTAGCTAATTTATCATATTCTTTTTTTAATATAGTCACATCATTACCAGTTCCTTTTGCTGAATGTACAAGATTACTCTTATCATTGTAAAGTCGTCCTTCTTCAAATTTAGAACCTTTAGTTTCATCAATATAATTCATAATACTTTCAGTATGCTTTTCAGGATTATCTGTATTTTTGCTTAAATCTTCTTTTAAATCATTTTTAAGTTTATTTTCATTAACATTGTCCTCAATTTTATTTACATCTTGATTATGCACTTCTGTATTGCTTAGTAGATTACCATTTTCATCAATAAAATCAGCTGGATCTAAACCATGATCAACGACCATAATCTTAGTTAAAAGAGTGAAGCCACAATTACAACTACAATTATTACTGCAATTGTTCTCACCATTTTCATAATCTTGTGGATGTTCAAGATAATCAACATCACCAGTTTTTTCATTACTGCACAAAGGAATCTATTAAAACAAGGATTGCAATTGATGTAGCAATAATAGAAAATAATATGGATAAATTTTATCAGGATTTAATAAAAAGTGATAAAATCATGGACTTAAATAAAAAATATAGTGATGCAGTGTTAAAGTATTTTAATAACAAGGCTATTGATATTAATATTGTGAGGATTTGATTATGAATACAGAAGAAGGAAGTCTTAAAGATGATTCATGGATAGATATCGAGTTCATTAAAGAATATAGGAAGAAATTAAAAAAATATAAGGATATAACTATTGAGGAGTTCCATGAAGAGTTTTATACTAAAAATGAGAATGGAATAATTGTTAAGATATATCAAAAAGAGACAAAATAATTTATTTATTAATTTTTATTATTAATTAATTTTAACTTAATTAAATATATTACATATTTTCTATTTACAAAGTAATACTTTTTTTACCTATATTTTAGCTATTTTCAACAAAAACACTGATGTTTTTTGTTGTTTTAGTAATATTTTTTTTATTATTTTTTATAAAAACATGTATAGGGAGTGTCCCAAAATTCACTATTTCAAAGATTTTGATAAATTTAAATTTCCTATAAATGATTTAAATATTAAATAACACCTGAATACTTATTAACATTTTTAATTAAATAAGTATTTTTATTTAATTTAATTTTAAATAATTCATATTATTTTTTAGATTATAATTTAAATCTATAAACATTATTTTCAAAAAATAATATAATACAAATGTTTATATAATATTTAAAGATATTATATGTGAAATATTTTTATTAAATTTTTTAAAAATCTTAATCATGAGACACTCTAGTATAATAATTTTTTATAATAGTAAGATAATCTCTCCTAATGGATATAGTAGCTGCTTCACCGAAAGAATAGCTACTCTTCATTGGATTTTAATTGCACAAAGGAATTTATTAAAACAAGGGTTGCGACCCACCATTATTGTCTCCATTGTCATCGAAGGAGATGTATTGCACAAAGGAATCTATTAAAAGAAGGATTGCGACTTTAATATATTGGTATGTTTCAAGTGATTACAGTGTAAGTAAATAGAAAATTTTATTAGGATAAAGTAATAAATTATTACTAACTGTAGTAATAAGTTAATACATAAAAGTATTAAAAACATTTATATTCTAATAAATTTATAATTGTAATACAAGTTATAATTACAGCACAAAAGTAATTAGTAATATTTTTTTTAAAATTAATTTAAAAGCGAGAAAAGGGAGAAATTATTCGGCCTTCTCCTAGTCGACATTGAAAGGAAGTAAAAAAAAATGATAGATGAAAGTAAAATAGAGCTTTTAAAGGTTTCTGTTGATTCAGATAAAAACATCACCGATTTTATTAAAGAAGATTTTTTAAACAAATTTAAAGATGAATTTGATGAAGTGAAGGCTATTAATTTAGTTTTAGCTGTTTCTAATGAAGATACACCTGATGATTTAATAATATTAGGCCATTCTAGTATAGCAGATAGTGATAAGAAGAAACTAACTATTGATACTAATGCCCAAGGAATTTCTTCTTCATCTGATAAATTAATGAAAAAGATAATCGATATTTTGTAGAAGGGATTCCAATGACTGTATATCGTAGATCTTGTCTTGATGACTTTGATTTTGTTTATGATGGAGGAACTTTAAATATTTCTGATATGATTAAATCTGTACAATTTCCCACAATACCTTTTACGCAGGGATTTAACAGAGAACTATTTAAATCTTCTTATGGTATTACTCCTGCTTTTTGGCGAAATTTAAGTATTATGTATAATTTATCAAATGTTGGTGAAATTAAAAAATTTATTTCAAGAAATAGTGATGACTTGAAAATATTATTGTTGTATGTTCCAATTTTTGTTCAAAGAGAATTTCCTAATGATTCTATTTCTCTTGAATTAATTGAAGATCATGATACGGGCAAACATGCTCTTAGAGCTTATATTCATACAAATATCTCTCCTTCCGAAGCCAATAAAAAATTAGAAATCATAGATGAATTGACTTTCAATTTTGAAACTGATGATACTTTAGATGATTTTTTATTAAATGTGGAGTTTGTGTGAATGAATTTTGATTGGGTTGATTATTATACTCTTGCATGTGAATTAGCACTTGATGACAGCCCTGCAAAGAAAAGAACATCTATTAATCGGTCATATTATTCTGCATATTGTATTGCTAGAGATTTTCTAATTGAAAAGAAAGCTTATTTGGATAAAGAAAATAAAACTAAGATTAATAGTAAAAAATCTGAAGCTCATTATGAAGTAAGAAGAGTTTATAAAGAATTATATTCAAAACATAAAAGAGGCAATAAGAAAATTGGTAGGAATATTTTTAAAAAACTTAATCGTCTTAGAGATAAACGAAATGATGCTGATTATGAATTAAAATTTTCAAATCTTGATTCTTAAACTAATAATTGTGTTATTGATTCCAGTTATGTTTTAGAGAATGTTGAAAAATTTGTATAGTTTACTCTTTTATTTATCAAGTAAAGAATAATTTATTTTCTTTAGGATTTAGTATGGAATTTTTGTAGTATTTTTTCCATACTGATTATCAATTTTTTATTATTTTTTGAAGTTATACGATATTTTCGTATAGCTGATTTTTTATTTTATTAATCCTTCTCATATTAATTAATTTTAATTTAATTAAATATATTGTTAAGACAATTTAATTTTTTCTATAATTTTATTAATATAGATTTTATAGAGTAAGATTAAATAAAAGGCTTAAGATTGAATTAAGAAGATAAAATACTTTTTAATAATTTTGTTGAAAAATATAAATATATTAATATTTAAATTGTCATGATAATATTACATGAATAATCAATCTTCTTAGTTGATAAATTGTTCTACATTGCACAAAGGAATCTATTAAAACAAGGATTGCGACTACAATATACAATAAAGAAAAAGAACAACAGGTGAAAAAATCTACAAAGACCCTAAAAAAGAACTTGAAGATGTGGGGATCCTAAAAAATGAAGAACTTCATCCAGAGGTATGGAGAAATGGGGGTTGGCAAGAACTCCACATAGAAACCAACCCGATTAAAATAAAATCCATAGAATTAGATAACGACCAAAGAGTATTCTATATTGATACTAAAAATAGTCCACCATGGGCAAGACCAATAGTAGAATACATAAATGATAATTTTGGTGAAATCGTAAGAAAATAAGGGGATTTAAATGACTGACTGGATAATAAATAATTCCTTATATGATAGTCCGTGTGTTATAAGATTGCACAAAGGAATCTATTAAAACAAGGATTGTGAAATATTAAATAGTAAAAATTAGAAATAATAAAATTAATAAAGTATGGTGGATAAAAGTTATATGGGGAATTATATTCGCATTTGCGTTTTGTGCGGGTTTAGGTGTGTTTGTTTCATTATTTTTTTTGGAATGAGAGAAATATTTTAATAAATAAATCTGAAAAAATGAATTTAGCGAAATAACAAAAAGAATACATAGAATCCTTGAAAAATCAAGGATTTTAAGCAAAAAGAAATAGAATGACTAAAAATTAGATTTAAATATTCTTTTTTTCTTTAAAACTGAATAATTATTATATAAACTATATAAAATATAAGACATAATCATAAACGATAATCATAAACATATAGGTAAAATATAAGTAATAAAAAATAATGGGGAGAATAATTCAACTTGTTCCAAAATAGAACAAGTCTAAAGAATAATAATTGAGTTTTATGGTAAAATGACTTCTATAAAAATAAAAAATAAGATGTATTTAAAATATGATGGAATATTGTCATTACTAGGTGCTGCGAAGATAAGAATAATGAAAGATTTAGATATTAAAAAGATTTGTTCTGTTGATTCAGATTTTGATAAAGTGAAATCTATTTCAGATTTTGATAAAGTGAAATCTATTGAATGTATTTATTAAATTTCAGTATTAATCATTAATTTTCTTTTTAGGATTTGATTTATATGAATTTAAAAAAGATTTATCTTCTTATAATTGTTGTTTTAATAGCTATGTCTATTGTATGTGTCAATGGAAATATCACAAATAGCTCAAACATTATTGAAAGATCTCCAGATATTTTTGAAAACATTGAAACGGTTTATGATCCATATTTGTTTATTTCCCACCATGATTTAGATACCTTTGGTCTTTTTGATCATGGTTTTAATGATACGGATAAGTATAATTATTACATTTTAAGTGGTGCGGTTGAAGAAAAGGCTGATTCGAGTGTTAAAATTTATTCAAGAGATTCTGATATTGAAGTTATAGATATTGAAAATGTTTCAGATGAGGCGGTTAATTTATATAGATTTAATATTACATTGAAGATTCCAAAGTCTATTAACACTACAAATCTTGTTATTTTTGTCAAAGATAAAAATGAAAAAGTTTTAAATGCACACACATTAGTTCTTGTAGAATATAATACATCTAAAAAACTATTTGGGTATTGTGGTAGTGAATCATGTGCAGTGGAGGACCCACAAGAGTATTGTTCTAAATGTGTAGGTGAATATTGTTTTGATATAACAGAAGAATGTGATTGTGGACCTTATTACTATGATTATCCTCATTATGACTATGAAGAGGATGAAATTTCAGAATTTAAATCATGGCAAGAAGCTGGTTCATCTCAATTTGGCGAAATTCTGCCCAAATTAATTCTATACAAATCATTGTTACTTGGTAATGATTCTAAGGATAAAAAACTCTATAAATTGCAGACAATAGCTTTTTAGTTAAATAAAACAAAATTTTCAAAACTAGAAGTAAAATTCTATAAATTACTACTTTGATTAATAGCTATTTTCTAAAATAGCTATTACATTTATATAGTTAATTTTTTTAAAATAATAATTGTTTACTATCATTTAAATAATAACGAAATTTAGTTGATTTTTAAAATTTTGATTTTAGATTTATTTCTCAGGAAATAAAACTTTGAGTGCAAAATTTTATATATTATAAATTAGACATCTATAATTGTAATTTTTAAGATTTTTCAAAAATAATCATGTATAAATGTTACTTTTTTAATATTTATGAAAATAACATCTATAGATGTAATTTTTAAAATAATTGTATTTGGTTTAAATGATTAAAAGAGAATTATATTTGAAAAAAATCAGACATTTAATAGGTAAAGATGTTATAAAGGTTTTAACAGGGATTAGAAGATGTGGAAAATCTTCTATGCTACATCTAATTATTGATGAATTAATAGAAGAAGGAATTAATAAAGACAACATAATTTTAATTAATTTCGAATCTGCAAAATATATGGATATTGACTCCTCAACTAAATTAAACAACTTAATTGAAAATTTAACCCATGATTTGAAAGGACCTCTATATCTCTTCTTTGATGAAGTACAAAATGTTAAAAATTGGGAAAAATCAATAAATAGCTATAGGATAGACTTAGATGCAGAAATATTTATAACTGGTTCTAATGCTAATTTACTTTCTGGAGAATTGGCCACTCTTATAGCAGGGAGATACGTTGAAATAAAAATTTACCCATTTTCTTTTAAAGAATCATTGAAACTAAAATTTAAGGATAGTGATGAGAAAAAATTCTTCATGGAATATTTAAAATATGGAGGTATGCCTTTAGTACTTCAACTAAATCGAAATGAAAAGATAGATTACTTAAGAGACTTATACAACTCCATTATTCTAAAAGATATTGTGTATAGAAATAATATTCGAGAAGTGGATTTATTTGATAAATTAATTAAATTTTTAATGGATAATATTGGTTGCACATTTTCTGCAAAAAGTATTTCAAAATTTTTCAAAAATGAAAATAGGATAGTTTCACGAGATACTATCTACAACTATTTAATCTATCTTCAAGAAGCCTGTTTAATACATAAGGTACAAAGAGAAGATTTGATTGGAAAAAAAATATTAAAAATCTATGAAAAATATTATTTTACTGATCATGGATTTAATGAGACAATAGCTGGAAAAAATATTAAAAATATAGGTCAAATACTTGAAAATATCGTTTATATGGAATTTTTAAGAAGAGGATATGAAATATATGTAGGAAAATTAAATAATGTTGAAATAGACTTTATATGTAAAAATCATGAAAAAACTTTTTATGTTCAAGTATCTTATTTACTTGCTAGTGAAAAAACTATTGAAAGAGAATTTAACTCTTTGTTGAAAATCAAAGATAACCATGAAAAAATCCTCATAACTATGGATGAAGTAGATTTTTCACAAAAAGGAATAAAACATCTAAATATAATAGATTTTTTAAAATCCAATGATTTTTAAGCTTTATTTTTAAAATATAGATTCTATAATTATTAATGGGTATTATCTAATTTTAATTGTTAATAAAACTCTAGCATCCTAATGTATAGTGAGAAACCATGCTGTCAAGTTAATTTTTTTATTTTCCGTTGAGATGGTATTTTGTGTTTTTTGGCTTTTGTTGTTATTTTAAATTTTCTGTTAGGTTTTATTTGGATTAAATCTTTCTTTATTTTCTTTTTTAATTGTTGGTATCGCGTTTTAAATTGAGATATTGTGTTAGAATTCACTATTATGTCGATGTGATTTTTGTAAGGAGTGTATTCATTAATATATCTTATATAACTATACTTAATAATATTTCATAAATAATCATCTAAGTTACCCTTAACTTTAGATTCAGTTAATACAGAATAATCTAAAATTTCTTTAATTGAAGCATTTTTATTTAACATTCCTCTAAATGTTGTCTCTCCTAAAAGAACATAATGCCATTTTGAATCCATTCTATTTTCTCCTTTGAGTTGATTAATTTTTTCAATAAAATCAAGTGTAGCTATTCTTTTAGATTGAACATTAAATGAACTCATCATATGGTCTGACTTTGTTTCAACAATATATATATCATTTGAAACTTTAATTATAAAGTCTGGGAAATACCTTGCAAGTAGTCCATCTTCCCTAATATAAGTTATTGTAGCAAATGTATGATAATATTCGTTTATTTTTACAAAAGAATCAACTCTTCCATCAAGATCAACATTTTCTATAAATAATTTTTCTAAACCTCCTTTATTTGAAGGGTAAGGCAATCTATTATAAATAGATTTAGATATTTCTAATGAATAATTTTTTCTCATTCTTAATGTGTCAACTTGTGAAAAGAAAATTTTTTTGACTTCAGCCTCACGAACATTAACATTTGTTTGTAGCTGATAAATTTTTTTACTAATTTCTTTAATAATATGATTAGTAATAGAATTTGCAGACATTAAGAGAATTCTCCAATTTTCATTTTCTAATGGATTAAAATTGGTGTTAAATAATTTATATCTGATATAATTATCAATTAAGCCCGCAATTTCAGCATTATTAATTTGCATTACTGGGAAAGATTTTTGACCTTGCTTAAATGATTGGATTTGTGATGTTATTGAATTAATAATCTTAGAAATGAATTCATTATAACTTTCTGAGGAGAATAAATCTGCAGTGACATTATACTCTCCAAACCTTGTTCTAACAATAATATCATGGGATTCAAATTTCTCTCCACCTTCTCCTTTAATTTTTTGAAGGCTAGATAACGGAATATCAAATGGCTCAAGATTATCCAAAGATAATTCTTCTTTAGATAATATTTCTTCTCGTTCACGATTAATAATAGGCCAATAAAAATCAAAATTTCGATAGTTTTCTCTTAATCCTACTGTTATCATATCTCCTAAAGTATTTCCTGATTTTGGAGTATCAGTAACATCAATTACAATTCCTTCCTCTAAAAATTTATTATAAAAATCCATATATTTAGGATGTTCAATAATACTTAATAAATCTAAGTAATTAGATGGCTCTTTTTTATCAATTAAAACCTTTTTTCTATCTTCTGCTTTAGTTTCAACATACTCTGGTTCTCTCCACATCAATCTTAAACCACGACCAATAGTTTGTTCTAATAATATTGTTGCATCAGATGATCTAAGTGGAACAATAACAGAAATATTGTTTACATCAAAACCTTCTCTAAGCATTAAAACTGAAACAATGACCTTTGGTTTTTCATAATTATCAATATTAAATAATCGTTGTTTAATTTCATTCCATTGTTTTTCTGTAACTTCACCTTTTCTATTTGAATGAATTTCCATCACATCATCGTCTGATAATCCCTCATTATATAAAAATTCACTAACAAAAGGAGCTACTTGTGTATCTTCACACATTATTAACATTTTAGGATGTTTATTTTTATCTAATTTAGTAAATTCACTATCTAAAATTTGTAATTTTTTAAGCCCAGCTCTCAACATTAATCTTTGACCTTCACTGAGACCAATTACTTTTCTTCCATCACGAATAGCTTTAAAATCTAAATCAATAGAATCAATTTCTTTTCTCTTATCAATAGCTATCATTTTCACTAAACCATTAACAACAGCAGCTTTTAAATCAAAATCAACAATAATATGGGGGAAGTAATGTTTAATTTTATTTTTTCCAGAGGTATTACTAAAAGGAGTAGCTGAAAAATCAATTTGAATAAATCTATTTTTCTTATCTTTTGAAATAAAATTAAGACTTCTTTGCCATTCAACTTCAAATATTTCCTCTCCTTTTTTAACCTCATGAATATGATGAGCTTCATCATTGAAAACTACTAAATCAGTTAACTGAGCTAAATATTCAAGTTCATTTCCTTTTAAAAAATTATTATCCAATGATTCTAAACTATTTCCTCCAGATGTACCTGGTGAAATAGGAAGAGCATTAGATAAAACTTCTGTTGGGTACTCTAAAGGATTATCAATAACAACTTCTTCTTCAACACCTGCTAAAAGATGCCAATTAGTAATAGCTATTAACCCATCCCCTGTTACTTTTGAAGATATTTCTTCTTTTTTAACTACTGAATTTTGAATAAAAGTTAAAATTACATCTGTATAGTAGTTAGGAATAAATAATTCCTTAAATTTATAAAAATCAGAAGTTTCAAAGTCACGATTTCCTTGTTCGTCTTCTTTTCCAATAAAAGCATCCAACAGCCGATTATAAACAATTAATCCTGGAGCTACAATTAAAAAGTTTTTTGAAAATTTCCCAGATTTTTCTCCCCCATATTCAATGTTTAAACTTTCAAATCTTGCATTTAAATATTGCCAAATTAATATTGCATTTAATACCCAAGTTTTTCCAGTACCTGTAGCCATTTTAACAGCATACATAGGATGCTGATATTTTTCTTTACTTAAATCATCAACATCCATCCTTTGAAGGATTTCTGGATTGGTATTAAGATATAATCCCAACACATTTTCAATACCAAGAACCTCATGGAGATAGATAATATTTAAAATAGCTTGTTTTTGTCCTTTATGAAAATTAAAATCCCGTAAATCAGAAAAACTTTCATCAAACCAATACTTTAAAAGATCTTGAGTAATGGGAGAAACTTTGTCTAAAAATGATCCATCTTTTAATGATTTATTAACTTCACCACTTAAAAAATTAGCCATATCAAGAGGATTTGAACCTGTACCTTTCATTTCTTTAGCCATAATTTAATCTCCTTTATTTAAGTTCAACAGTAGTCGCACTTTCAAATCCAAATACATCAACAGCTTTAACACAAATTTTTCGTGAATGATTTAACTTAGGAACCGTTAAGACAGCTTTTTTTACAACATTATATGGATCTTTATCATTAGCAGTATTTTGCCTATAATCTTGCCACTTACTTCTAAATACTTCTCCATCATAATCAGGATCAACGCTCCAATATTCAATTAAAGATAATGGTTCATTTGCGATAACATACCTAAGTTTTTCCTTATTTTTGTCATCTAAAGGCATAGCATCAGGAGATAATAAAATATAATTATCTAATTCCACAATTAATTCTTCATTTTCACTATCATAACCCATAGTCGAAGTATTTTTAATTTTAAGATATTGTAAAGATGAAAAACGAACTTTTCCAGATTCAATTAATTTTTTAGCACTAGATTTTGTTTTAAGTTGATCCAATAAATCAGGAGGAATAACAAGAACTTCTAAATTTCTATCATTCAATTGTTGGATATCTTGACCAATAGATTGAACAAAGTTCCATCCCAAAACAACTACTTTTTTCCATCCTCCTTTATAACTATTTCGAAGTTTTTGAGCTTTAACTAAAGTATTATACCCTGTCATTTTAGAAGGAGAATCTACATAAATAAGAGTTTTAGATTCTTTAATATAACCTAAATTTGTATGAATATTTTCACTTTCATTAAAAAGTCTTGCACCATAAAGATGCATTACAACTTGAGATAAATCTCTAATTGTGCTAAATTCTGATTGCTCATATTGTTCTTTTTGATAATCTCCAATAGATTGGAATAAAAAAGGATTTGAATCTTGGTCAATAAGTCGTTTCCTTGTAATCATACATGCAGGTTTACCTAAATCACTCATAATCCATTTTCTACCTAATTTTTCAGCTACTGCTCCTGTTGTTCCAGAACCACAAAAGAAGTCAGCTACAACAGAATTTTCACTAGAAGAAGCTTTAATAACTCTTTCAAGAAGTGCTTTTGGTTTTTGCGTTCCATAACCTACACGCTCCTTTGCCATAGCAATACCTGTAGGAATATAGATCCAATCCTCAGGAAATTTACCTTTCTTATTAAGTTCAATTACAATTTCTTCATCACTATTGTGAAATTTTTTTGTTTTGCCTTGCATAGACTGAGATGCTTCAGAATATTCTTGCCTTATTTCATCAGGATTAAAAATATAGTTATTACTTTTTTTATATAGCAATAAAATATCATGTCTTCTAGCATAGACTTTTAATCCTGGACTTGTAGCACCACTATATACCCATACAACTTCATTAAGAAAATTTTCTTTTCCAAAAATATCATCTAAAATTACTTTTAAATAATGTCCTACATGCCAATCAATATGGACATAAATGGAACCTTTCTCAGATAAGAATTCTCTCATTAAAATTAGTCTTGGAACCATCATTTCTAAATAGCTTGCAGTTCCATCTTTCCAAGTGTCTTTGTATGCAAATTGTTCTATTACCGTTGGTTTTTGTTGGATATCTCCATTTTGAAGATTGACTTTTGTTCTGTAATCTGCTTTTGAATCGAAAGGAGGGTCAATATATATTAAATCTATTTTTCCTCTCATAGAAGGACTATTTTCACTCTCTGTTAAAAGAGCTTGCATAGCTAACAAGTTATCTCCATAGATAAGTTTATTCATCCATGAATTTTCATCGATTTCTTTAACTTTCTCTTTAAAATATCCACTTTCATCTTTAGAAGGGAGTACATATTCATTTGTTTGTAAAATTAGATTATAATTACCCCCCCCCCCCCAAAATTTTATTTGCTTCCTTCTTTCCTCTTTTAAGAATTTTTGGTAACTCTTCAATCAATGATTTAGTCATTATTCATTCTCCATTTTAAAAAATATATTATTATAATGCAATATTAAATCTTTAAAATATTTATAATTAAGGGATTGTAAAAAAAATTAGTGATTTTTAGATATTATTATTATTATTATTATTATTATTATTTTGTTCAATGATTATTAGAAAATCATTAAAAATAGTTTTATCATGAAATAAGAATGAGATATCAAAAAAATTACATTATTTTTGTTAGGGTAATTGTTAATCAAATAATGGCTGGAAAAAATATTTCCTAATTAAAAATTGGATGGGAAATGATTCAAAGTTCGTTGAACAATGTTGAAAATTCAGGAAATACATTGAACAAATTTAAATATATGAGAGTGTCTCATAAGTAAGATTTTTAAAAAATTTAATAAAAGTATTCCTCATTTAAAATCTTTAAATATTATATAACTACCTATATTATTTTATTTCTTAAAAATAATATTTAAAAAATCTATAATTTAAACTTAAAATAATATAAATTCTTTAAAAATCAAACTAAATAAAACAATTAATTTATTATAGCTATTAATACATAATTTATCAACTATTTAATATTTAAATGATTTTCATGGAAACTAATTTCATGAAAATTTCTAAAAAAGTGACTTATGAGACACTCCCTATATTAAATTTTTTTAAACAATGTTCACTTTAGTATACATATTTACTGAACAAAAATAATTATTCCCTAGCCAAAAAAATTATTGCATCATTTTTTCTTTGTTCTGATTTTTTGCATTCATAATAAAGCATTGATTAATTCTTCTAATTTTTTAATTCCTCTAATTTATTCTTTAAATAATGGGATTTCAGCTATTTTCTTGCTGTGAAAATTCTTGAAATTAATAGTCAAGCAATTACAAAATATTTAAAAAATATTTTTGAGCTGTTGAATTATAGTCAAGCACGAAATTTTTGGCAATAATTATATTTTTTATTTAGTTACTATGTCTTTATTTTCAATATAAAGAATAAAATAAACTGTTTGGGATTTATTAATATTGCCAAAAAATCGTTTTCGACTATAAAAGAAAATTCAATTTGTTCCAAAATGGAACAAGTTCAAAAAGCAAGAATTTTTTTAAAATCAACAATTATTTATAAGAATAAACCAATAACTAAAATCAATACTAAACTTCATAGGTTTAACTTTTTCATAGGTTTAACCATAATTGTCATTTAAGGTAATATTTATTAGGTAAAACATAGCATGTTAATATATAGGAGAAATAGAAAATGTCAATGAACGTTCCCAAATCAGAAGGCAAATGTATATTTTGTGGTAAAACTTTTACTAAAGCAGGAATCAATCGTCATTTAAAAACTCATTTAAAGCAAAAAGAGGCTGAAAATATAAAAGGACAGTCATATCTCATAAAAATAGAATCTAATCCATACTATGGTTCTCTACCTTATTTTCTTTCATTATGGGTCGATGGTGAGGCAACTATGGAGGATATTGATAGCTTTCTTCGTGGTATTTGGCTTGAATGTTGTGGACATATGAGTGATTTTTCAAGTGGTCAAGTGTCAATGAGTGAAAAAGTGAAAGAAGTTTTTTATAAAGATTTGAAGTTGGGTTATGAATATGACTTTGGAAGCACCACTGAGCTTCAGTTAACTGTTTTAGGAGAATATTCTGTAAAAGCAGAAGATGAAATAGTCTTGCTTTCACGTAATGACCCTCTTAAATGGAAATGCGATTCATGTAACGAAGAAATTGCTACTCAGATATGTACTGTTCATGATAGCATGTTTTGTGATAAGTGTGGAAAAAAACATGAAAAGGAGTGTCCTGATTTTGAGGATTATGCATACATGCCAGTTGTTAATTCCCCTCGTATGGGTGTATGTGGTTATGAAGGAGGATCTATTGATATTGAAAGAGATTAGGTCTTCTTTCTAAAGAAAATAGTATCTAGTATGTGGGAAATAATCACTTTTAAGAATTTTTATTTTAGTGTGCTGTTTTAATTTTATTTTATTAATAAGAATATGGTGCTTAAATGTTTATTTGATGTTATTTTCATTGAATTTAATTTTAATTTTAAGATGATCTAGCTATTTTGAGGGCTTAAAATTTCAAATTCTTAAAATCTATTGTTTTTAGGAGATTATTTTAAAATTGTTTAAATGTTACTTAAATATTGTAAATTGATTTTTTCAATGAAACTAGCTTATCTATATTCATGTTTAAAGTTAGGATCATATAATTTAGAAGCTTTAAAATTACCTGGATTTAAAACATCACCTACTACTATCATAGCTGTTTTTGTTATGTTTTCTTCTTTGACTTTATTAGCTATATCCTTTAAAGTCCCTCTAATAATTAATTGATCTTCCCAAGAAGCTTTTTTTACAACAGCTACTGGAGTATTTTCAGAATATTCTTCTTTTAAATCATCTACAACTTCATTTATCATTCCGATTCCTAAGAATATGCACATAGTTGCATTATGGGAAGCTAAACTAGTTAAACTTTCTTTTTTAGGTTTTGGAGTTCTTCCTTCTGGTCTTGTAATAATGACAGTTTGTGAAATTTCTGGAAGGGTTAATTCTGATTCAAGTGCAGCAGCTGTTGCAAATACAGAACTAACACCGGGAATTATTTCATATTCAACATTTCTAATTTTTAATTCTCTAATCTGCTCACCAATAGCTCCATAGATTGAAGGATCTCCAGTGTGAACTCTAGCTATTATCTTGTTTGCATCTATTCCTTCTTCTATAATAGCTATTATTTCATTTAAATCAAGAATTGCGCTATTGTAAACTTTAGCTTCTCTTTTTCTGTGATTAAACACTTCTGGGTTAACAAGTGATCCTGCATATATAATAATATCTGCCTTTTCGATTGCCTTATATCCCCTTATTGTTAATAATTCTGGGTCACCAGGACCTGCACCAATGAAAATGACTTTTCCTTTCATTATATCACTAATTTTAATAATTTTTTTAATTTACTTGTAGCTATTTTTAAAAATCAGCATACTTCTAATATTGAGATAATATAAGTTATTATTTTGTAATTTTATTAATATTTTTCCTAATGGGGGTGATTTTAAGTTATTGTTTTGTAATTTTATTAATATTTTTCCTAATGGGGGTGATTTTAAGTTATTGTTTTGTAATTTTATTAATATTTTTCCTAATGGAGGTGATTTTAAGTTATTATTTTGTAATTTTTAATTAATTAGTTTATATTTTATTTCATTTATTATTTTTTAATTATGCAATGTTTTTTAATTATTTTATCATATATCTTAATCGTTGTCTTTGTTTACAGGCATTTTTTCTTCATATATTTCAATAGCTCCATAAGGACATTCTTTAATGCAAATTTCACAAACACCACATGAACCAGGATCGATTTTTGCTTTACCATTATCATCTAAATATATTGTTTCATCACCAGTCAATACATTTGGACAAGAATTTAAACAGATATTATCACATTCTTCTAATCCTTCACAAACTTCTTCATCAACTATTGCTGATTTATAGGTGAAACCAATTGCTCTTTTTATAGCTTCTTTTGTTTTGTATGTAGCTAAATGGAGAATAGTATCTCCTGTATTATTGTCACTTGCCATCGATGCAGAACAAGGGAAATTATGAAGCTTGTTGTTTGCTTCAAATTCAGCATCTTTAGTTGATATTCCTACTAAATTTTCAGCTATAAATGGGCTAGATCCACAAGGAGTTCCTCTTATAACTTCTATTGAATTTATTTCATCATTAGCTTCAATTTTGAATTTTGGTTTTCCAAGTACCTTTGCAAACTCATCTATATACTTATCACCGATAGGAAGGAGAGAACAAAATGGTTTTGGAAATAGAATAGCTACATCATCATTTAAAGAGCTTTTAATCTCATTTTGAAGTCCAATAGGGATTTGTTTGGGATGATTTGTAGGCACAATCACAGATTTGGCTCCAGATTTTTCAATAATAGCTGGAATTACCATATTTATATCTCCATGTATCCCAGTAGCTATTATTAAATCTGCTTCTGGGATATTTTCAGGTATATATTCACTGATATCATCAATAAATTCTGGTACTTCATCTTTAGAAGGAAATTCATGTATCCCAACAATATTTGCTGCAAATCCTTGACTAGCTATTCCATTAACTATTTTTGATCCATATTCTCCTGAACTAATTATAAAAATTTTCATTCTATCCCCTCATACTGTTTATTGTGATTTTTAAACTCTCATAACTATAATCTTCTAATTATGATGATTTATTTCTAATTAAAATAGAAGATTTGAAATTATCAAGAGTATTCTTATAATAGTTTTATATTAATATTTTCTATTAATATCTTTCTATTGATATCATAATTTTTTATTTTTATTTAAATTTTATAATTTCACCTTATTTCTGTTATTTCATAACAAAATCATGTTTTCATTGCAAAATAATTAAATAATAACAGTATGGATGTTAAAAAATAGTAATACTTTTTAATATTAAACTAGAAAGAATTAATCGATGAATTCAAGAGGATTGGTTACAGTTGATTTTGTATTTACATTATTTTTAACTTTATTAATAGCTATGACTACTTTAAGTTTCTTTGTAAATACATTGGATAATGAGAAAATTATTGAAGAAGAAGTAAATTTTAGATTGTTAATTGATAAAATAGCTAATTCTATAAATCAAGTGAATTCTAATGAAGTTGGGAATATAAAAGAGGTAAAAATTCCAAATAATCTTTCTAAGATGAATTATAATCTCATAGTCAAAAAAAATAAAGTAATTTTCATATCCAATAATAAGAAAGGAGAATCAACTATATTTCCAGTAAGATTAGCAGATTTTAATAACAATACTCTAGAGGAAATAAGATTGAATTCTGGTGAAGCTTATAAAATTAAGAAATCTATGGATGATAACAATATTTCTATGATCCAAATTTATAGGATTTAATGTAGTTCTGTGATTAATTTTTCCGTGTTTTAATCTACTAGCTATTTACTTCAATTTTATAGTTGGATTGATTATCAAAATTGTAAGATAGTGGATTTGTTTGTTAAAATTGTAAGATAGTGGATTTTGTTTGTTAAAGTTGTAAGATAAGTAAGGTTATAAAAGATGAATTTAAATAGAAATTTAAGAAATGATAACAAAGGGCAGGTAACCATAGAGTTTTTACTTTTAATATCTTTTAGTTTAGTTTTAATATTTTTATTAGCTAATTCTTTAAGTTATGAAACTGATATCAACTTAGCTATGGCTGCTGCAAGAGAAGGGATAAGTTTTGGATCAACAGAAAATAAAATAGCTATTTATGATGATGATGCATATACTAAGTATTCACTTAATAAAACTCCTTTGACTCATAACAATGCAATTACAATAATAAAGATAGAAAAATTAAATAGAGGTTTTGATGATAGATACAATAGAACAAGTATTCAAATCAGAGCATATGCATCATCACCAACCTTGACCTCAAGAGAAGATAGAGTTTCAGCAGGAGATCGAATGAATTATAATATTAGAAAAAGCATAGCTGTGACATTCAACACTACAAAATTAAGTAATTCTTTATATAACCCTTGCTTTTCAAATCAGCATGTTTTCACTACGGCCAATGTTCAATGGGTTTAAATCAACTAAGAAAATGAATAGGATACATGAATAGTCTGATTTTTTAAGAATAAGATATTGATCATGCGATTATACTTAAAAAATACCATCATGAGAAGGAAATGGTGATCTACAGTAAGAGGTTGTAATAAATTGAGCTTTCCTCCTCATAACAATATTAATTACACATATGTACTAGCATACATGAAGATAATTTATTTCATGTTTCTACTATATTAATATTTCTATTAATATGAAAAACAATACATTTTGTCATTAAATAGACAATGATTAGTTAAAATTTGTACTTAAAAAATAAATTATAAATAATTATATGATATTATATAAAATTTTATTAAATAGTTCATAGATAAAAACTCATATAAAAATTTAATAAATATCATAAAGTAAATATAATGAAAATAGGAGATAGTTGTGGAAAAAGAACTATACTATGAGGAAGAAGGAAAGGATAACAAAGAAACAATAATTTTTATCCACAGTAATTTTCTTAGTAATTGGATTTGGAAAAATCAAAGGAGTTATTTTAATAATAGCTATCATTGTGTATACATTGACCTGCCTAAACATGGAAATAGCTCTTTTAAAGAAGAATTTTCAATTAAAGATTCAGCTATTCTCATAAAAGAACTAATTGAGAAAATAGCTAAAAATAAGAAAGCACATTTAGTGGGAGTTTCATTAGGTGGACAAATAATTTTATATATTCTATCTAAATATCCTGAAGTGATAGATAACGCTGTTATAACTGGAGTGAATCTAAAGGCAACTCATGATAAAGATGATAAAATAGCTAATTTGATAAATTCACAAAAAGAAAGAAAAATAGACAATTTATTAACTCTTGTGAATCAACTGCAAGAAGATATTTTAGGTGATAAAAGTCCAGATTTTATTATAAAAGCTTATTTAGCTGAATATGGATTACAAAAAGAATATTATAAAGAACTTAAAGAATCCATTGAAAATAGTAATAACAGTCTAATTTCAATCACAAAAGAATCACTAAAATTTAAATTCTCAAAACCTAATTCTATTAAAAATAAGAATCTTTTAGTATTATTTGGAACTAAAGAATATCCAAAAATAGTTAAATCAGCTGAATTAATAAAAGAAACATTTCCTGAAGCTCAAATATTCAATGTCTATAGAGCTATTCACTTATGGAATATAATAGATTATGAATGGTTCAATGAAATTCTAATGGAGTTTTTAACTAAAAAATGCCTTTCACTTAATGAAAAACCCTATTTAAAACGATTCAAATAGGTATATTATAATAAATTGCTATTTTTTAATTAAATATCTATGGTATATTCAATGGCTATTTTATGTTTTAATTAAATATCTATGGTATATTTAATGGATATTTTATGTTTTAATTAAATATCTATGGTATATTTAATGGTTATTTTATGTTTTAATTAAATATCTATGGTATATTTAATGGCTATTTTATGTTTTAATAATTACATTATATTGTATTATTTTGTATTTTTATCTAAAATGGGTATTATAGTGTTGGACAAAACTTCTCAAAATTATAATATTTTTAAATATTCATATTATCATTATTTTTATAAATAAAAGAATTTTAACGATTAAAAATTTAATATTATTTTTAAATCAAATGTCTAGGACTATAACACTAATTAATGGTTAATTAAAAAGTATTTTATTTGTATATTTGACTTCTTTTGTCAATTTAATGAAAAATGATAAAAAATTTTTATAATCTTTTATAAATTTTTATAAAGTTAATTATATAAAACAATTTAATATATTTTTTTATAGAAGAATTTAAGCTTTTTTAATTAGACAGTATAAGTTTATTTTTCTTCATTTTCCTTTTTTTTTTAAAAGGTGCTATTATTTGAAAATGTATTTTTGTTTATATAGGGTTTTGTGAGCCTTTTGTTTTTGAGTTAAGTTTATATAGTGATTGCTCATTAATATATTAGCATGCTTTATAATCACATACTAATAATTTTTGAATGATTTTCATGAACTTTAATAATTGAAAATATTTAGATAAAAAGGATTCTTTTGTTTTAGTATTTTTGCTATTTTCAGTTTTTATGATCTTATTGTCTATTCATTCTGTTAATGGAGTTTATATTAAAGATTTAGGGGTTGTAATGCAGATATTAATAATTCTATTTCCGTGAACAATAATAATGTTCCTAATTTTATTAAAGCTCCAAAAACATTCTTGTATTTTTAATTAGTCGCTGTATTTTCAATTAATTATTATATATTAAATTTAAGAAGGAATTCAAAATGAAATTTAAAATGTTATGTGTTTTATTGTTATTTTTATTGACTTTAATTATGGCAGGGTCTGTTTCAGCTACAGAATATAAAGTAAATGTTGGAAATTCTACTACCGATATAGATAATATTATTAATACGATGAATCCGACAGATACTCTTTTTTTCGAAGATGGCGTTTATCAAAACAAAACTGTCAGTATTAATAAAAACAATATTACTTTAACAGCCAATAGGGGGAAAGTACTTTTTAATGGTTCTGGAATATCTTATGAAGAAAGTGCTTTTAGTTTAAGTGGAAGTTATATTACTATTGAAAATATTAATATTAGTAATTATTATAATGGAATTTCAGTTTCTTCAGGACATAATACTATTAAAAACTGTGATTTGCAGTACAATGAAAATGGGATTAATGCAAGTGGGAATTTTAACACTATATTGAGCGTTATTAGCTCTAATAATAAAAACAATGGTATTCTGATAGTTGGAAGCGACAATATCGTTTCTGATTGTAGGATCTATGCTAACTATGATGGATTGTGGATTGTTGGTAATCGCAACAAAATTTCAAACATAAGTTCCTATGATAATAAATATCTTTATGATACCACCTATGGAATTTTTATCTATGGAAATGATAATCTTATTTCTAATTTCACTTCTTATAATAATTCTATGGGAATATCTGTTGAAGGGAGTTATAATTCCCTTAGAAATGGGAACACATATTTTAATTCTGTAGGAATAAGTATTGAAGGTAATTACAATAATGTGACTTACTGTAATGGTAGTGATAATACTATGGATGGAATTATTATTGTTGGTAACTATAGTAACATTATTAACTCAATAGCCAGTAATAATTACTTTGGAATATTTATACTGGGGAGATATGGGAATATTACAGGTTGTACAGCTAATTATAATGGACAGTGGGGAATTCACACTGCAAGTGATGCAGATCCCATTTTAACAGGAGAAAATAATGTTTCCAATTCAATAGCTATAGGCAATAATTTTTATGGAATATTCTTAGAAGGTGGAAACGATTGTATCATTAACTCTACAGTAGCCTATGGAATGTTTGGAATTTATATGTCAAAAGACAATAATAGAATTTATAATTCAAAAGTTTCCAATGCAAACTATGGTATTTTAATTGAGAGAGGGTCTTATTATAATATAACTGGAAATATTCTTCATGATAATTTAGTCGCATTTATTTTTGCTGAAATGGATTCTGTAAACAATGTTAATATTGATTTTAACCATATTTTTAACAATACACAGAATTTCGAGGTGGGTACATACTATAGTACCAGTAACATAATAGCTAACTATAACTGGTGGGGAGGAAATCCTCCTACTAATGAGTTTCAAAATGAAGTTTCAATTCAATATTATATTAAAGGCGTGACCCTTACTAATTCATCTAATGCCTATAGAGGGACTAATTTAACCTTGAATTATGGATTTGTTCTAAACGACAGTTCTGTAATAACTACATTACCTTCTTTTGTAGCTTACATAGTATATTTTGATAATATTATAAATTTAAATGGAAGTTCAAAAGGATACATTAATGTTACTTTAAATTCTTCTAATAATGTATTTTATCTATTCTTTAATAATATTGAATTTACAAACTTTAGCTATGTAGAAATTCCTCGTAATGCTAACATATATGTTAATGATGCATCTACTACATTTGGAAATCAAGTTAATATAGAAGCTACTTTCATATATAATTATCATACACTCCTTTCAAATGAGAATTTAACTCTGAATATTTATGGTTCAACATATTATGCCACAACAAATGCTTTAGGTATAGCTGTCTTTTACAACATACCTAGTCTAAATACCGGTTCATTCCAATTTACAATTAATTATACAGGAACTTATTATGAAGTTTCCTCTGTAACAGGTAACTTGATAGTTAACCCTATTAACAACACTTTATCCCTTGAATTTCCAAATATTTCCTATGTAAATGACAATATAACTATCAATATTAGCTTAAAAGAATCTAATAATCCTTTAGAAAATGTAGATTTACGGTTAGTCATTGATAATAAAGAGTACAATATTAAAACAAATAATGAAGGAATAGCTATCCTTTACCACAAATTTAATAAAGAAGGCACCTTCGAAATAGTTGTTTATCTAAATGAAAATCAATATACTGAAAATAATTTAACAAAATACATTTACATATATAAAAAACCTTCATCAATATCTATGGATAATTATAATGGAATTTATAATAAAGTAATTTATTTAAAAGCAACATTAACCCATAACAAACAGGGAGTTAAAGACCAATATATTGATTTTTATATTAATAATAAATACATTGGAACTGGAAAAACTAATGCATCAGGTATAGCAACTTTCAGCTATATTGTTAAATCAACTGGTAAAATCACAGTTAAAGCTATTCACAAAACTAACGACGAATATTTTAGTGATGTTAAACTTAGTTATTTAAATATTCCTAAATTATCAATTGTTAAATTAAAAAACACTCAAAAAATAATCATGCAAGGCACTGGCAAATCAAAAAAGAAAACTATTAAATTACAAACCATAGTTTATAATTACGGTCCAGATAAAACCACCTTTAAAATATCCTATAAAATTCCAAAAAATTTGAAGGTGAAAAAGATTTTAACTTCGAAAAAACTAAATAAAGCCACTTACAACAAAAAAATCAGAACTATCACATGGCAAATCAAAAATATGGGAATCATAAAAACTAAAAAGATTTCTATAAAAATATATTTAAAAGGAAATAAACAAGCAAAATATTCAATTAAACCAAAGGTTCAAAAAGTCAATGGTCTTAAAGTTGATTATAATAATGTTATATGTTCATAAATTATGACAATGTTGATGAAAATAAAGGGCTAAATTTAGATCAACTTAGAAAGGAGTTGAAAGAATGATAATAAATTTAAACAAAAAACAAACTGGTTTAGATTTTGTAAAAGAAATGGAAAAAACTTATGGAAGTATTGACCAATTAGAAAAAATGTTTAAAGAAACTAATAATATGGTTTGTTATGTTGATTTAAATGCTTGGAAATACCATTTGAACCATTTATATGAAGAAATAGAAAGGACCACCAGCATAGTAACTGATAAAATTAGTATTAGTGAAATGATCTTAATTTATTAAATACCATCAAAAAAGAAAAACCTGAAAACATAAGAGAGTTAGCAAGATTAGCTAATAAAGATGTTAGCACAGTACATAATAAAGTTAAAAATTTGTAAAAAGAAGGATTAATTGAGCTAGTTAAAGGTGCTAATAGTAAAATGCCAGTTTTAAATTACGATGAGATTTCAATAGCTATTTAAAACAGTGTTTTTTGGAAACTCTCATATAATCTTCCTATACTCATACTCCTACTAATAATTTTAAGAAGCTTTGAATTATAAAGATTTTTTTACTTTCTTCAATGCCTTCCCATATTATCTGTAAAGTTTTAGTATTCTTTTTAGATAATTTTTTTAGGAATTTGTCAACTTCTGGCATTAATCTGATTTTAAAGTCCATATCTTTTGGCAAGAGTTTCAATGTCTCCTACAATTCCTTTACCTTCCCGAGCTTCTTTAGTTAAAATATCAAGTTCTTTAAATAACTCGTATTCTTCTTGTTTTGTATATTCAATACCCTTCTTTATTATTTGATTCAACATTTGACTTTCATCAAGGTTTCTTTCTGCAGCTATTTTATTAATATCTTTAAGTAAGCTGTTTGGGATGTTTACAACTACCATTTTGTCCTTCCATATTATCTTTTTTACTAATTAGTTATTAGCTTTCAAAATATTTAAATTTAGTTAAATTTGTAAAATTATTTTTTTAATATATTCTTTATATATTTTTTAATATATTTTTTTATAGAAAAGTTTAAGTTCTTTTATTTAGATAGTATAGCTTTATTTTTCTTTATTTTCTTTATATTTTTTTTTTTTTTTTTTTTTTTAAAACGTGAGAGCATTTTAGAATGTATTTTTGTTTATATAGAGTTTTGTGAGCCTTTTGTTTTTGAGTTAAGTTTATATAGTGATTGCTCTCTAATATATTATCATGTTTTATAAAATTATTTTTTTGATTTTTATAAATTAATCATGGAGGATTGTTAAATATGGGTTTATTAAAATTTAAGGATCTATCATCGATATTTTTAATAGTGTTGATGTTGGTAATAGCTATTGGAGCTATAGTTTCAGTTAACTCTGTTGATGCAGTAGCTATCAGTAATGATACTACTATTAAAGAGGGTATTGATAGTACAGCTAATGGTGGGACATTAGAGCTTGGTGTTGGGACTTGGAAAGGTTCTATTGATGGAAATCGAAATAATACGATAGATAAGAATTTGACTATTAAAGGTCAAGGTCGTGATAAGACAGTTATTGACTTGGAAAAGCAAGGATATGCTTTTAATGTGAATTCTGGTATTAAATTAACATTGGTGAATTTAACTATAAAAAATGCTGGTAAGTATAAATATTCTGGTTATGATCTTGTCGATGGGGAATCTAATCCAGTTACTAATCATGGTACTTTGATTATTTCTGGTTCTTCTTTCACTGGTAATATTGCTGATCACAAGGGAGTTATTAGTAATTTTGGTGTTTGTACTATTTCTAGTTCTTCTTTCACTAGTCATGAGGGTATTAGATTAAATGTTATTGTTAATTCTGGTACTTTGATTATTTCTGGTTCTTCTTTTACTGGTAATAATGGTTGGGATGGAATTATTAGTAATTCTGGTTCTTGTACTATTTCTGGTTCTTCTTTTAGTAATAATGGTAGGGATGGAGTTATTAGTAATTCTGGTTCTTGTACTATTTCTGGTTCTTCTTTTAGTAATAATGGTATGTATAGAATTATTAGTAATTATGGTGTTTGTACTATTTCTGGTTCTTCTTTTAGTAATAATGGTAATGTTATTAATAATTTAGATGATGGTACTTGCATTGTTAAAAATAGTAAGATAAATAGTGTGAGTCTATCCTTTGATAAGAATTCTCAAGTGTTTAATAATGTTATCGTCGCTGCTATATCATCATCTGGAGCTAAATTTGATAATAATACTATAACATTGAAAGGATGGTTTTCTGCGGGAAATAGTAATATTACTAATAACAAAATATATTGTAATGGTAATACAGTAGCACTTGGTACTTCTATTGTTAGTGGGAATACTATTTCAGGTGGTTCGCCAGGTATTAGTATAAGGGGTTCTAATAATCAAATAATAAATAATAAAATAATAAATTGTACAAATGGAATAGAAATAGGTGGAACTACTAATTATATTGGTTCTAAAAAAATAAAAATTCTATATTCTAATAATATTATTAAAAACAATAGAATAATAAATAGTGTTGGGAAGGGAGTGGCTCCATTTAATATGGGTTATGGAATCTTTATTAATGCTGTTGTTAAAAATACAAAGGTGATTAATAATTATTTTGAAAATAATCAATTTGCTGCTTATCGTGACTTAGGTAAAAATAATAAATTTAGTAAAAACCATTATAAGAATAATGGTCTTAGAAATAGGCTTAAAATAGTTAGTATAAAAAAGGTTAAAATAAGCTCAAGCAGATATTATTATAATGTTAAAGTTAAAAATTATGGCAAATATCATGCTTCAGGAACTATAAATGTTTATGTTGGAGATAAATTAATTGCTGAGTCTGGTTTTTTTCGCCCTCTAATAAAAGGAAAAACAATATATTTCCGAACCGGATGGATGAAAGCATCTTATGCTAAAAAATATGCTAAAAGTATTAAAACATTTAAAATAAACGAAGGTACTGAGTTGTATAGCTATAAAAAGAAAAGATAAATAACTTTATCTTTTTTCCTCTTTTTTATTCTTTTTATCTTTTTTCTTTTTAATTGTCAGCTATTTAATTATTTTTGTATTTATTCAATATATTTTATTTTTATTATTCTATTTTTATTTTATAATTTGGCGAGGAAATATATTCTCTACGATTATCCCATATTTTTACATTTTTAAACTTATCATTATAATAAAAATCAGAATCAATTCTCTTGATTATTTAGTATAATTAAGATTTAGTAAAGATTAGTAAACATTACTTTTTCAAAAATAATAATTACAATATATTATATAAATTTATAATTCATGAAAAATAAACATATTAATTGAAATTGGAGCATATTTTATCATGTTCTGGCTTTGTCCTTCTTATATGATTATGAAAGGTAAGCTGATGAGCATTGCAACTCCTTATAATACTTTATCTAATCAGAGGGAGTAAATAGCTACAATATAATAAGTTATTGTAATTATCACTTCCAACTTTTTAGTGAAAGCAAGTGTTTAGTTACTAAAACGGCGAAAAAATAGTGTACATCTCTGTTTTCCCATTTACTACATGATATGATTATGCAGTTATTCGAAAAGTCTATTAGCTATATTTAATGAAAAATAAATGGAATTAAATAAAACAAGAATAATTTAAATAAAAAAATTTATTAATTACAAACTCCTTATATTATAATATAAAAATATATTTAATATGATTAGGAAAATCAGGAAAAAATCATTTAAATGAAAATATAATTAAAGATTAGAGTGATTATTATGTACAAAATCAAAGGAACTTATGATGGAAAAAATTTTAACTTTGAAGATCCACTACCTAAAGGAAATTTTAATGTAGAACTGAGACTTAGTAAAGAAAAAGGAAAAATAGATAAACACAAAATTAATAAAATTCTTGAATTCTCTGGTATTTGGAGTGACCTTGATACAGAGATATTTGATGATATTATAGAAAAAAGAAAGGACTTCTCCAAAGGCAGGGAAGAGTATGATATTTCTTGATACTGATATTCTCATAAATTATTTTAAAGGAAACAAAAATATTCAATCTGCTCTTTTAAAGCATCTACAAAATGGAGAGGATATTTGCACCACCACATTAAATGTTTATGAAATAGTAAAAGGCTTTAAGTATATTGGTAGTGAAAAAAAGATAAAAAAACTTGAAACTTTTTTAAATGAGATAGAAGTCTTCAATTTAAATAATCAAAGCATGGTAGAAGCTGCTGAAATTTTTACAAACTTAAAAAAAGCAGGAAAAACTATTGGTGATATGGATATTCTAATAGCTACAATAGTTATGCAAAATAATGGAATTTTGGTTTCAAATAATACAAGACACTTTAAAAACATTCAAGAATTACAATTAACAAATTGGATGTAAAATATAATGGTGTTTATCATTTCCTAACTTATTCATTATAAATAAGCACTTTTAACTCTTATTAATTATTTTTTATTTTAATTATTTCCATTCTACAGCTTCATAACCTTTTTTATTTCTTTTTTTATTAATTTTGAGGGTCGGCCAAAAATAGCTTTTTTCAAAAAAAAGTTTCTTCTTTTGCTAAACAAAGGATTCTCCTAAGATTTTGACAAACTGATATGGAATTTTGGCTGACCCTCATTTTTTTTTTAAATATTTATTATTAAAATTTAAGATATTATATTATTATATTTTATATATAATATTTTGATATATTTTTTATAGGAGAATTTAAGTTCTTTTATTTAGACAGTATAGCTTTATTTTTCTTTATTTTCCTTTTTTTTAATTATCAATTATTTTGATTATTTTTAGAACATTGCTTTATGAAGATTCTGTGTCTGGATGGATCTCCTACTATTTGTACTCAACAGTTATCAAATTAGATTTAATAGATATATGTATTAAAATAGTAAAAATATAGAGAATTATATTAACCAATGCTATTTTTTAAATATTATTTTTCATTTGCTCTAATCATATCTATAAATAACATTATGAAAAAATAATAAACAAGAAACAAACAAAATAAAAACAAGTGATTATAAATGGAAAATGAAAATCAAATCAAACTTTTTGAAAATCGTGAAATACGGACTCATTGGGATGATGAGAAAGAAGAATGGTTTTTTTCGGTTATTGATGTTGTAGGAGTATTAAGTGAAAGCAAAAACCCTAGAAAATACTGGAGTGTTTTAAAATCCAGACTAAAGAAAGGAGTTATAAAAAAACTCGCTAATTATCTGTTAATTTAGATATACTTTTTTATTAAAAAGTATTATTAATTTTTTTGAATATAATATATAGATTGAGGTTTATGATTATATTCTAATTCTAATATTATTAATATTCTGCTTAATTTAAACAAATGAGTGTTTAATAATAGAGTTTTATATAAAAACTTAAATAATGCAATTTCTAAATACTATATTATGATAACTAGGATTTTATTAGACACAAATATAATAATCTATAGAGAGGATAATAAACTAATAGATGAAAAGCTTCAACAGCTATTAAAAACTATTAACACTCCTGAGTATCATTTGTTAATACATCCATTAGCTATTAAAGAAATTAAAGGAGATAAAGTTGTAGATAGGAGAGAAATCATGCTTTCTAAACTCAATAGCTATGATGAAATTAAGAATTATCCTAATTTTGATAAAGATAATGATTTTAAATATATAGTTAAACCTAAAGATAACTCTCATGACTATGTGGACAATTGTTTAATATATGCTATTTTAAAGGATGAGGCTAGTTTCTTAATAACAGAAGATGAAGGAATACATAAAAAAGCATCAAAGCTCAATAATTTAGAAGAAAATTTTAGTGATAGAATATTTACAATATCAGAAGCTTTAGAAAATTTCAGTATAAACTTACCTGTTTTGCCATATACTATAAAGTATACAACAGTGAATTATTTAGACCTTGAAGACCCTATATTTGATACTTTAAAAGCAGATTATCCTGAATTCAATAAATGGTTTGAATCAATTAGCCGTAAAAGAAGAGAATGTTTAGTTTACGAAGAAAATGGAAAGAGTATTGGGGCTTTGTTAATATATAAAGAAGAAACAGAATCTATTGACCTTTTAGATAGAACTCTACCCCCTAAAGACAGGATGAAAATAGCGACTCTTGTTGTCACGAGCACTGGCTATAAAATTGGTGAGTTCTTCTTAAGCTGGATTCTAAAATATTCATTAGATAAAAACATTAAAGAAATATATCTAACCCACTTTATAAAACCTGATGATCCTTTAGTATATTTAATCGAAGAGTATGGTTTTAACCATGCTGGAGATAATTCAAGAGGTGAAGCGATTTATATAAAAGTCATTGATGAAAAAGAAGTTAAAAATTCTATAAATGAATTGATAGGTGAAAAATCACCTTTAGATTTAGCTAAAAATTTTTATCCTGAGTTTTATGATGGTGAAAAAGTAAATAAATATATAGTTCCAATTAAACCAGAATTTCACGAAAAATTATTTTTACAGAAAAAAGAGCAGAAAAAGTTATATGAATTTTTTCAAAACTTAGAATATTATCCTATTTCAGCTAATACTATTAAAAAAGCATATATTTCAGGTTCTAATGTAAATTTAAAATCTGGAGATATTTTATTATTTTATGAATCTGATAAAAAAGGAATAGGAGATATTGGAATCGTAGAAAGTTTTTATAAAAATCTTAACTTTGATGAGATTAATAAAACAATAGGTAAACGTTCTGTATATTCAAATGATGAGTTAAATGATTTTGATAAGAAGAATAATTCAATAATATTGTTTATCTATAGTAAAAAAATTAAAAAAGTACCTTTTGAAGAATTAATAGAAAATAAAATTTTAAATGGACCTCCACAATCTATTCAAAGTTTATCTCATGAAAAATACTTGAAATTAAAAAAATTAGTGATGTAAATGAATGTTCTAATCTCAATTAAACCAAAATATGTTGAAAAAATAATTTCAAAAGAAAAAACCTATGAATTCCGAAGAAATATTTTCAAAAAAGAAGTCGAAAAAATAGTAATTTATTCCACTTCACCTGAAAAAAAAATAATAGGTTGCTTTAAATCAAATAAAATAATTAAAGATTGCCCTAAAAATTTATGGAATAATTTTTCTGAAGAAGCAGGTATAAATGAAGAAGATTTTTTTGATTATTTCGAAAATAAAGAAGAGGGATTTGCATTAAAAATAGACGAACTTGAAATCTTTGGAAATCCTATAGAAACTGATAAATTAGAAGATTTCTCTGCACCACAATCATTTAAGTATATGAATGAAAATGATATGACAAATTTAATAGAATACATTTAATCAACAATGAATTGAGAATCTTGAGTAAAAATTTAGAGCTGATAATATGGTTAGAACTTCATCAGGGGAAGTAAATACTCCATGTAAAGAGATAAATTGTGAATGTGGATACAGTAATTGTGTTCGTGGCGATTTTATTTGCCTAAATGTGGAGCTAGATATAAAGACACTGGTGATGGTCATATGAAAATAGGTATTTAATTTAATATTTTTAAGAATAATGTTCTGGTTAGAAAAAACTATTTAAGGCTGATTAACAAAGTTAATAATTAATTATTTTTATAATAAATTCTCGAATACTTTTTTTATTTTTAATTGGGCTTGTGGCTTAGCCTGGAAGAGCGCAGGACTCCTAATTCTGCCGTCGCGGGTTCGAATCCCACCAAGTCCGTTTTTTAATTAATATTTAAAATTTTAATATTTAAAGAATATTCGCATATTAAAATTATTCGCACATAATCATTATAAACGATGCCTTATTCAGCCTAAAACTTTTCAATCATTTTTCCATGCCTTTAACCATTGATAACCTGTGGGTATGGTAATTCCTATCTTTTCACAAGCTTCAGATTAGAAGGTAGTCAGTTGGCTACAAATTGTAGTCAACTGAAAATGCTTTCTTTTGATGGGAAATATTATAAAACTGATGTTGGGAATACAGAACAGATATTAAGAATCATACAATCAATTCCATCACCAAATGCAGAACTATTTAAAAGATGGTTAGCTAAAATCGACCATGAAAGACTTGATGAAATAGCTGACCCTGAAAAAGCAATTGATAGGGCATTAGATACTTATCGATCAAAAGGTTATTCAGAAGCTTGGATTAATCAGAGATTAAAATCTAAAGAAATAAGAAAAGATATGATTGATGAATGGGATAGATCTGGTGTTAAACAAGGAATAGAATATGCTATTCTAACTAATGAAATAAGTAATGCTTGTTTTGAAATAGATACAAAAGAACACAAACAAATCAAATGTCTTAAAAAAGAAAACCTTAGAGATAATACAGAAAATCGCTTTTGCGATTTTCTTATTACGAAAATCTTCGATTTTCGGTAATATGAGCAATGTTGAATTAGTATTGAATATGTTAGCTGAAGTATCCACTACTGAAATATCTAAAACTGAAAATCCCGAAGGATTTGAAGATAGCAAAGATATAGCTAAAAGAGGCGGAACTATTGCTGGAGATGCTCGTAAAAACTTAGAAAAACAAACACGAAAAAAAGTTGTCACAAGCCAAAATGCTAAAAATCCAAAATTATTAGAGGATACTTAATGAAAAATGATAAAAATTAAAATGTTTAGAATTAAAATGAAGATAATCATTCATAAGGCTCTGTCAAAAATTATTGTGATGGTTTCTGATTTTGATTTTTAAGTTGGTTTTCTATTTCTTTCTATCCATCTTTTTTTACCTAATTTTATGGCTCTTTCTAATCCTCTGTCTGTTCTATAGGTTTTTTTCTGGTTATTGGGTAATGATACATCATTGTAACATTCTAATTGATTATTAGTTGATGGTAAATATTCATTAAACCATGTGATTTACAGCTTTATCAAAAGTTTTATTTAATCGGTGAATAAAAGTCGCAACAACTGGAGGTAAGTTCTTTAAATTGTTGTATAGAGTTTTAAATCGTCTTTTAGCTTTTTTAACATTTTTTGTTTGAATATGTTAGATATTCTTTCTTTATAGTTTTCAAGTTCTTTTAATTGGCTTTATATTTTATATTTTCTTATTTCGGATTTTAGTTTTTTAATTTTCTTTTCATTCTTTTTTTGGACTTTTTTAGATCTGAAAGAAGGTAATTTTTCTTTGATATCATCTATTTTCTTGGTATTGGATTTTAAATAATTAATTCATTAATTAACCCAATATAAATATTTTTTTGAGATGATAGTCTTTCATTATTCTTTGAAATATTAATGTAATTTAATCGATTTTTAAAATTTTGATTTTATAAATTATGACCCATCTTCTTAAACATGAGATCATCTGAAAATGTATTTTTTGTTTATGTAAGGTTTTGCGTCTTTTGTTATTAAGTTAATTTGACATGACAAAATACGATAATATATAAGATAAAAACACATATAAAAAATATATGAGTAAAATAGGATTCATTGGTTATGGAAACATGGGACAAATGGTAATAAATAACATATTATCATTAAAGCTATTAAAAGAAGAGGAAATTATACTTTCAAATAGAACAATGAGTAAATTAGATAATTTAAAAGAGAAATATCCTTTGCTTGAAGTAACATCAGATAATAGCTATTTAGCTAAAAAATGTAATAAAATATTTATTTTTGTGGAAACTCCTGAATTCAAAACATTATTAGAAGAAATAGCTACTTCTTTAAATGAAAATAGCCATATAATTCATGTTTGTGCTGGATTAACTTTTGAAAATATATCTAATATTTTTCATGGGAAAGTTTCTCAAGTGATTCCAACAATTATTTCTACATATAATGAAATAGCTATTTCCAATCAAAAATATAGTTCTAATAACAATCAAAAAGGAATCTCATTAATTTTGCATAATTCAAAATTAGATTTAAATGATAAAAACTTCGTAGAATCACTATTTAATAAATTTAGTTACATTAAAATTCTTGATACTGATAGAAACAATAAGAACAACACTATTTCAAGAAATGGTGAAAAAAATGACGAATACAAGGATATCGGGTCTGATAAAAATAATGATACCAAAATAGCTACTATTTTAACAAGCTGCGGTCCTGCATTTCTATCGCTTGTGATAAGAAAAATAGCTATTACTGCATGTAAAAATACTTCATTGTCTTATCTAGAGTTAGAAAATATGCTTATTAAAACTATGTTAGGAACTTCAATTCAACTAAATGATAAAAATTTAGATATTGATGAAATACTAACTAAAACAACTACAAAAAAAGGAATAACTGAGAATGGTTTGAAATATTTAGACAATGAAGTTGAAAAAATAGTTAGTGAATTATTCAGCCAACTACTTTTAAAATATGAGGAAGTTGAGAATAATTTAAACAAAGAATATTGTAATTAATGATACTCAATTTTTAAGCTATTAAATGTTAACTATGATCTTTAAAAATCAACCGACATAGTATTGGAAAAAACTTTTTAAAATTATAAAAAAGATACTAGTGGGTTTTAATATCTAAAATTAGCTATTTAATGAATTAATATAATTACAAAATCAATATCTAGCTATAAATTTCAATTTGAAAAGTTTTATCCATTTATATGTTCATATTTTATTTACTTTATTTATATGGATTTATCATTTATAAAAGTTATATGTTTATGTATTTTTAATTATGGTGTATTATAAAGGTTTTTAGCTATTTATATGCATTTTAAAAACATTTTAAATGGATTTTATATTTTTACAATACTTTCAAAAATTTATTATATTATTATTATTATTTTATTTTTTTCAGGTTTTTACTTTTTTTAAGTTCTTTTCATTGTTTTTTATTTACTTATTTATGATATATATATATATATATATATATTATTTTTCAATAAAGTTTATATGTGGTATAGAATATAATTATTATCGGTTAATAAGTAGTGATTATTCTCTACTTATTCTAACTGATTTTTATAATAATACAATGTAAAAGGAGGTGAAAAAAATAAAAAACTATAAAAAAGTAATACTAAAAACGAGTATACTAATAGCTACTATTTTACTATTAGTTATTAGCTTAAACTCCAGCTTTGCAGCTATTATAAATGTTAATCCAGCAAATGTTGGAGGAATCCGACAAGGACTAAACAGTGCAATAGATAATCAAAATACCATAAATTTAGCTACTGGAACCTACAGAGGAACTAATAATACAAACTTAACTATTACCAAAAACGTGACAATACAAGGAAATGGACCTGCTGCTAATGTAATAATTGATGCACAAGGACTAAGACGAATATTCAACATGAGCAATAATGTGAATGTGATGTTTATAAACATAACATTCAGAAATGGAAGGGATTCAATTGGTGGGGCAATATATAATAACTACACTAGAACAACGATGACTTTCATCAATTGCACATTCATAAACAACACTGCAACTAGTGGCACTGGTGCTGGTGCTATCTACAATGCTGGTGGTAATTTGAATGTTAGTGGTTCTAATTTCACTAACAATACTGCAAGTGTTGCTGCTGGTATCTTAAATAATGCTGTTGCTAATTTGAGTGTTAGTGGTTCTATTTTCACTAACAACAGAGCAACTGTTGGTAGTGGTGCTGGTATCTGGTATATGGGTATTAATTTAAGTGTTATTGATTCTATTTTCATTAACAACAGTGCAAATGTTGGTGGTGCCATAGCCATTCATGGGAGTAATAATGTGGGTGTTAGTGGTTCTATTTTCATCAACAACACTGTAAATACTGATGGTGGTGCTATCTACAGTAATGTTGCTGGTGCTAATTTGAGTATTGGTGATTCTAATTTCATCAACAACACTGCAAATCGTGATGGTGGTGCTATCTACAATGGTGGCTTTAATATGAATGTTACTGGTTCTAATTTCATTAACAACAGTGCTGTTTATGGTGGTGCTATATACAATAATGTTTATGGTGTTAATATGAGTGTTACTGACTCTAATTTCACTAACAACACAGCAAATAACCGTAGTGGTGCTATATACAATAATGGTGCTAATTCGAGTGTTAGTGGTTCTACTTTCATTAACAACACTGCAAATACTGGTGGTGCTATTTTTAATATTGGTGTTAATTTGAGTGTTAGTGGTTCTAATTTCATTAACAACACTGCACTTACTTATGGTGGTGCTATCTACAGTAATGGTGTTAATTTGAGTGTTAGTGGTTCTAATTTCACTAACAACACAGCAAATAACCGTGGTGGTGCTATCTACAATACTGGTGTTAATTTGAGTGTTAGTGGTTCTAATTTCACTAACAACACTGCATTTATTTCTGGTGGTGCTCTCATCAATTCTGGTGATAATATGGGAGTTAGTGGTTCTACTTTCATTAACAATACTGCAACTACTGGTAATGGTGGTGCTGTCGTCAATGATAATGGTGATAATATGAGAGTTAGTGGTTCTAATTTCATTAACAATACTGCAGTTGTTGCTTCTGGTGGTGCTATTTCCATTTCTGCTAGTGGTAATAGTGTTATTAATTCGACTATTAGTGGTTCTACTTTCATTAACAACACTGCAAATACTGGTGGTGCTATCTCCAATGGTAATAATTGTTTTAATATGAATGTTAGTGGTTCTAATTTCATTAACAATAGTGCTGTTTATGGTGGTGGTGTTTCTACTCGTAGTGATAATAGTGTGATTATGGATTCTAATTTTACTGGTAATAGTCATGCTGTTGGTTTAGCTACTACTAATTTCACATTATCTAGTAATCGTATTTTTAATAATACTGTTGGTATTCAGTTTATTTTAACAAATTTGAATTATACAATTGTTGGCTTAAACAATACTAATAATATTACTGATAATTTATACGCAGTTGATATAAGTGGTAGTAATAGTAATTATACAGTGATAGCTAGCTTTGGTTATAATAATAATGGTGGATTCATATTCGCTAATGGTGCTAATGGTAATCGTTTAACTGGTAATTTCACTGGCTATAATAGGTCCGATGATAGTGGTGTTGCTGTAATGTTTAATGATACTTCAAGTAATAATTGGCTTTATAATTCCACTATCCGTGGTAATGATTTCGGTATTATCTTTAATGGCACTAATAATACTTTAAATGGCTCTACCATACTCAACAACCTAAAAGGAGGAATAATTGTCTATAATGTAACTGGTAATAGTATAAATTACAACCGTATTTACGATAATAATGGTACTGGTTTCGATATGGTAAACTTTGGAAATGATACTAATGCTGATTTGAATTGGTGGGGGAAAAACAATATAACTGGTATTGTTTCTGGTATTAATACCAGTAATCATTATATTTTGAATATTACTAACATTAGTAGTTTGGATAATGTTAATATTGGTGATAGTGCTAGTTTTTATCTGTTAGTATTGAATACTACTTTTGATAATATTGGTGTTGAGAATTTACCTTATTTTGTCATTAATGGTACTTTTAATGGTGCACCTTATAATTCTAGCCGTGACGATTTATTCATTTATAATTTCACTATTCTATCTGAAGGAATTCAGACTGTAACTGCTTCTTTAGATGAACAAGATGTGAATATGACTTTTTTTGAGGCAATGAATTCTACTAACTCAACTATTGTTGTTATTCCTAATCCTGCTCAAATTGGTGAAAATGTCACTATTAGTGGTCATTTAGATAATCATACTGGGATAGGTAGTGTTAATGTTACTGTTGATGGTACAATATTTTTAAATGTGCCTGTTAATAGTACTACTGGTGGTTGGAGTTTGAATTATACTACTAATCGTACTGGTAATTTAACTGTAGTTGTTAGTTTTGTTGGTAATGAAAATTACACTAGTTTTACTAATTCTACTAATTTTATAGTAGCTAAGAATGGTACTAATTCAACTATTGTTGTTATTCCTAATCCTGCTCAAATTGGTGAAAATGTCACTATTAGTGGTTATTTAGCTAATTTTACTGGAATAGCTAGTGTTGATGTTATTGTTGATGGTACACTCTTTAATGTATTTGTTGATGGTTTTGGTTATTGGGAGTTAAATTATACTACTAACTATACAGGCACTTTCAATACAGTTGTTAACTTTGCGGGTAATGAAAATTACACAAGCTTTACTAATACTACTAGCTTTAATGTTAGAAAATTAGCTGTTAATTCAACTGTAAATATTCCTGAAATTGCTAAAATGGGTAAAACCATAACAATCGATGGTGTGCTTGTTGATGAGAATGGTAATCCAGTAGCTAATGCCCCAATTACTGTTACAGTTGATGGTAAGGTTTATCCTTTGATCACTGATTCTAATGGTCGATGGAGCCTTACTTACAAACCAACACACACAGGAAATGTTACTATTATGGTTGAATATGCAGGAAACGATAAATACTTTAGTTATACAAATACTACAACTTTTAATGTTGTAAAAGGTGAAGCTATTGTTGATGTGAATGTAGTTAAAAATTCTGATGGATCTGTTGATGTGATTGTTACAGTAACGGATGTTGATGATGATCCAATACCAGATTATGAAGTTAATGTTGATTTGGATGGTAAACACATTGTAAATATCGTTACTGGTGATGATGGTATTGGAAAAATCCATATATCAAGTACTAAACTTAATGATGGTCGTCATGTGATTATAGTTACCTCTAATGATGTAAATTACAGTTTTAATCCAGTTTCAGTTGAATTTGAAATTCAAAACAACAAAAATGATACTAATAATACTAATAAAACAAGTGATAATCCAGTAGCTAATGCTACTATGAAAAATACAGGAATGCCCGTAATAACTATCTTATTAGTCGTGTTAACCATATTTGGAATAGCTATTAGAAGAAAACAAGATTAAACATTTTTTAGAAGGAATTATTTATTTTCTCCTCTATTTTTTTTATTATATGTAAAATTTTTTTATTTTATCCATTATAAATTTGAAAAATTTCTGATTTTTATTGTTTGTACATATCTATAGTACTAGACAAAGCTTTTCAAATTGAATTACATTTTAAAGTTAGTTTTCATGGTTGGTTATCCATTAAACAGCTAATTTTAAAAACATTTAGAATTAATAATCTTTTTTTTATCATTTTGAAATCAAATGTCGATTACTATAATAAAAATAATGATAAAATTAAAATAAGAGATAATAATAATGATAAAACTAAAAGAAGAGATAACAATAAGGATAAGATTAAAAAAAGAGATAATAATAAGGATAAAACTAAAATAATCAATAAAGACCATAAAGGAATAAAAAAATAAATATTAACAAGAATAAAATAAAAATAAGAAATTAAAACAGAATAAAAAGTAAAATATGGGTATTAATATTTATAGAGCTAAAACTAAAACTTTTTCTATAAAAAAAACAATAAAGGGAGAGAAATTTCAATGTTTTCCCTATAAGAATCCCTCTTCATCAGAAAATTCGCTTTTGTAAATATTCACGTGAATAGTATCTTCTATGGATTCTATTTCATTAAATGCAATTGTACTTTCTTCATATGATGACGTCCCTGTTTTTTCTTTTAGATTGAGACCTATAATAGAACCACTATTTTCATCAATCATAAGGTTATCAACTTTACCTAAACTTTCACCAGCAGAATCAATAACATCCTTACCCATTAAATTAGTTATTTTCATTTTAATTCACCTCCTTTTGAAATTGTAATGTTATATCATATGAAATTTCATTTATTTAGTCAATTACAATGTTTAGTTTCACATTGTTTGATATGTTATCTATCTGATCGAAACCATATGAATTTGTATCAGCTAATAATGCACCACCTGAAGTTGTAGTTATAGATAAAGCACAACCAGCACTTTCATCGATATCGATACTGTGAACACTTCCTACGCTGTTTTCATGTTTATCAACAACATCCATACCTAATATATCTTTCAGATTCATTTTACCCAACCTCTCTTTTTTATTATGAAAAACGTAGATATTACATTACTATTTTCTCTTATTTAAATTTTAAGCGAATATGAGAACTTATTTTATCAATGATTTTAAAAAACAATCTTTTCTCAAAATTTTTAATATTTTTAGAGTGACCTAATATGGTCTATTTTCAAGAAAATTGAACAAATAGCTACAAAAAAGAAATTTAAAACATTTTAAAAGAAAAAAGAAAATAAATGAGAATAGATAATAATGAGGAGACGAAATAAAGGAAATAAAAAAGAGAGAAAATAAGTGAGAATAGGTGATAATGAGGAGAAGAAAGAAAGGAAATAAAAAAGAGGGAAAATAAGTGAGAATAATTGATAATGAGGAGAAGAGAGAAAATAAAAAAAAATGGGGATGGTAAAAACGTTATAAGTAGTTAAATCAATTCATATTCAAAATCCCAAAAGGGGAGTCCTTCTATAGAACCGTTATCAAGATGTTCCAGTTCATGAGCAGCTCCATATGCGGTAGGTCCTGAAAATGTCAATGGTCCTTTAAGTGTCTTTAAAAATATTTTCTTTTTCTTTGGATCTAATGTAGCTTCCAATATATATTCACCATCAATAGAAACGTTATAGGGTCTTTCAACTAATTCTCTTTCATTGTTATTACTACATTTCTCCATTCTATATATTTTTCCTTCCTGAGAAAGAAGTTTTGGATTTACAAACAAAAATATTTTTTCTAAAGTGTATCCTACTTTCTTATCCTTATCATAATGAGTTAATTTTTCTTTAACAGACATTAAATTCTTAGAATTTTTATTGACACTCCAATCTCCTCCAAAACGAATAGAAAAAAATAATGGTAAAAATATTTCATCTGGAAGATTTAAAGTTTTAATAATTTTTTTTTCATTTAAAGTAAACTTCAACAGCCTTTTTGTTTGATCTTGATCCAAAATAAACACCACTCTTTAATCTATAGATAATACTATTTGAAATCTTTCCAAGATAGTTGAAATAATTAAAATCTAGTTTTTAAAAAATGAGTAAAAGATTAGTGTAATTATGATATGATGAAAATGGTAATTATGATATTATGAAAGTGTAATTATAATATAATGAAAATGTAAAGTTATTAATAAATTTAATAAACGAATTTTATTAAAAATATTAATAAAATCATTAATAATTAAATACTTTCTATTAAAAATACATTATAATGAAAAGTATAAAAATATATTATAATAATAAATATAAATCTATATTATAATAATAAATATAAAAATTTATTAATAAAAAATTTTTTAATAAATTCATTCTTAATAAAATAATTCATTAAATAACTGTTGTATTCAATTAATTATTTGGGTAATTAGCTATTGTCAAAGTCTTCAATAGCTGAATCAACTAGGTTAAGAACAGATTTTGAAAGGTCTGGGTAGTTGTCAGATATTGGAATGGGAATATTATCACAGTAAATGACTTCTAACCCATATTTAAGAGCGTCTTTTGTAGCTACATCAACTGCAGCTGCTTTAAGCTCAGTCAACATGACATCAGCTTCACCAATGTATTTATCAAGGTCTTTTTGAAGAAGGGGTCTATTTGACAGGTGAGGAGTTGTTCCAATCACTTTACAGTTATATTCACTTTCTATATGCTCAACTAAAACTTTTTGTATAGTTTTAGGGGCTGTTGTAGCAAATAGTACACTTTTACCAGTTATATCGCCTAATGGTTTAGGTCTAAATACTGTAGATATTACCGTTGCATCAGGATTTGTTTTAGCTATAAATTCTTCAATTTTTTTTATTTTTTGAACTGATGCCATTGGTTCTTCACACATGGTCAATAGAATGAGATCTCCTAATTCTATCCTTAATGGCCCAAAAAAGCCTTCAATATTGTGTAATGGTTGATTAGCTCCAATTAATACTATATTTTTATTAGTTTTAATAGGAGGAATAGCTGCACCACTTCCTTCAAAAATTACAAACTTAGAATCAACTTCATTGGCTATTTTAGCTCCTTCTTCCATGTTGGTTAAAAATACATCGCCGGCCATTCCTCCACCACATCTTCTACAACCGATGGTGAGAACTCTACTCATAAGAGCATCTTCCCAATGATCAGAAGCTGCATGAACTCCTTTATCTGATTGTTCCATTAAAAATTTAGGGGTTATTTTTAGTTGATCTCCATGAACAATTTCCGGTTTTTCTGGCCCTCCTCTACCCATAGCTACAACACAAGGATTATAACCATTTGCATCTATTTTTCTTGCAGTAAATCCAGAAACAGCTGTTTTTCCTATTCTTTTACCAGTTCCAATGATTTTAATTGAAGGTTTCTTCATTATATCATATTCAGTTGCTGGATCAAATTTAAAATCAGGTCCTTTGTAAGTAACACCCTCTGCGAGAACTCTTGAAGCTATTTTAAATCGTTTGCTATAATCAAGTACAGGTTCATCACTTAAATCCATCACAACATCAGCTTCACATTCTTTAATCATTTCTATGATTAAATCATATGGAATTTCGTTTTCATTTGGCCCAAAATGCACTGGCATTCCCATCATCTTTGAATAGCTTTCTGGATCATCTGTTCTCAATTTTTCTGTTCCTCCAATGAAAACAATAGCTACAACGTCAATATGACCTAAGTTATTTAAAGTTTCAATAGCAGATTTGGTTACTGGAAGATAATGTTCTCCATCCACTAAACAAACCATTTTTTGTGTACTTTTCATAAAATCACTTTTATTTTGTTAGTTATTAAATAATAGTTTATTTTATTAGTTATTAAATAATATTATATCTTATTCTTTATTAAATAATAGTTTATTTTGTTAGTTATTAAATAATAGTTTATTTTGTTAATTATTAAATAATATTTTATCTTATTCTTTATTAAATAATATTTTATCTTATTCTTTATTAAATAATAGTTTATTTTGTTAGTTATTAAATAATATTTTATCTTATTCTTTATTAAATAATAGTTTATTTTATTAGTTATTGCGTAATAGTTTATTTTATTTAGTTATTAAATAATATTTTATCTTATTTGTTATTAAATAATAGTTTCTCTTATTACTTATTAATAATGTTTTAGCGTATCTAAACTTTACTTATTTCTTATTACTATTCTGTTATCATATCTAATATAATTATTCATGTCTTAATTAGTTATTTTTCATTGCAATTAATAATCAATCCTTAAAAAAATAGTAAAAAGTACTGCCCAATTATAAGTGATGGAAAAATTTCTATTCTTTACATGATAATTAGTAATACTTTTTATGTTTTGTTAAATTTATTAAAATCGTGAAATAGGGTCTTAAGATTAATATAATATCTAAAACAAAAATTTTAATAGGTTAAAGTGTATGTGGAAATGTTTTAAGATTTAAAATTGAATCTAAGCAATACCTTGAAACTTTTGAAGAATCATCCATAAATATTCATAAATAGCTTTAATTTACTTATAAATCACATAAGGGGTGCTAAAACTAGTAAAATAAACAATCAAATTGAGAATTACTTTACAAACACATTAAAAAAGGAATCAAAAAATATTCAGAACAAACAATGCAGTACAAAGTTTTTATACAGTACAGAGTTTTTATAAATCACAACAAGAAAAATGATACTAAATCAATCAAATAAAAGATATTACTCAAAATTAGACATTTTCAAGAAACTTAAAGAAATAGAAAGGAGAATAAAAAAAGTTAAAAGATTAATATAAATTTTTATTATTTTGTGCTGTAAACATATGTCGTTGTCAATAATTACTTTGAATATAGATCTCTTTAAGGATAATCATTAAGTAGAAATAATTATATATACCTCCCTATGATATAATCATTAAGTAGAAATAATTAAAAATAATATTAGAAATTGATTTTAATTTATTTAATTAAAACTTAATAATATTTTTTTTAATCAATTTTAATTTTTATTAATGTTATTTTACTATTAAAGCCTTAAAAATGCTAGTTTAACCAACTTTTATTACTTTGATTCAACTTGGATAGTGTCTGATTCTATTTTCAATTCCTTTCTAGATCTTTTCACTAATTCATATAAAGCAGTAGAAACATTAGATTGTCCAGTATCAGCATTATTATTCAAAATAACTTCTGAAATTGTATTTGAAAGCACAAAAATTGCATGCTTATGCTCTGCTTTTGTTCTATGAATATGATGAGGACTTATATTTAGAGAAAAGTATTCACTACAGGAACTTTGTATCTCATTGTTTTTTTCTAAGTATTTCAAAACATAAACTAAAAATTGATGCATCTGAATCATTTCATCCTTATACATACACATTATACCTCTTATCTCTCTTTAGCTTAATATATTTATTTTTTCTATAAATTTAGTAATTACTATACAAAAGTATATCAACTAATTAATTTCTAGAATTTTGGATATAATCTACTTTTTATTTTTGTATTATTTAAAATTGTTGTTAAAATTTAAAAATAATAAAAATATAATATGATAATATAAACAAAAAGTTATTACATTATTGAAATAATAATTTTATCATTAATTTTATAATAATGTCATACTTTAATTATATATTATTAATTTATAAATATCATACTATTATAAATATCATACTATAATAATAGTTGTTAAATATAATCAGTTTGAAAATACAGATAGTTTCAAATATAAATTTCGTAAATAAATTTCACATATTAATAGTTGATTCAAATGGAAATTTTAGAGTATAAAAGAGAAAATGTGAATGAAATCGTAAAAAGATCACAAAATGATGTTAATAATGTTTTAGATATAGTTTCTGATATATTAAAAGATGTAAAGGAATATGGAGATTCTGCTATTGAAAAATACACTGAAAAATTTGATAAAGTTCGAATTGATGCATTAGAATTAAAAGTTTCTAAAGAAGAAATAGAAAATAGCTATTCTAATTTAGATGATTCATTAATAAATGCAATTGAAAAAGCAGCAGCAAACATAAAAAAATTCCATAACAATCAAATTCCAAAGCAATGGTCAATGGAAATATCCAAAGGAATTGATGCTGGACAAATTATTAGGCCAATCAACAGTGTAGGCTGTTATATTCCAGGGGGAAGAGCTGCTTATCCTTCAACCATATTAATGACAGTTATTCCTGCAAAAATAGCTGGAGTAAAAAAGATAATATGTTGTTCCCCTCCTCAAGAGAATGGAAAAATAATGGATGCTATTTTAGTAGCTGCAGACATCGCTGGAGCAGATGAAATTTATAAAGTTGGAGGAAGTCAAGCTATTGGTGCTATGGCATATGGAACAAAAACTATTCCAAAGGTTGAAAAGATAGTTGGTCCAGGAAATATATTTGTTACAGGGGCAAAAAAACTGGTCTATGGTGAAGTAGATATTGAATTTCCAGCAGGTCCTTCTGAAGTCTTGATATTAGGGGATGAAACAGCTAATCCTGAATATATAGCTCATGACATATTATCTCAGGCTGAGCATGATCCAAATGCTTCTTGTTTCTTAGTAACAGAAGATGAAAAATTAGCCAAAAAAACAAAAGAGAAGATAGAAGAACTAGAAAAACTTGCCATTAGAAAAGAAATAATAGAAGAATCATTAAATAAATATGGGAAAATCATACTTACAAATTCATTAGAGGAATCCATTGAATTAGCTAATGAATATGCTCCAGAACACTTAATACTAATGGTGAAAGAAAAGAATGAAAATAAAATACTAAAAGAAATCAAAAATGCAGGGTCGATTTTCTTAGGAAATTATTCTCCAGTGGCTGCTGGAGATTATGGGTCTGGAACTAACCATGTTCTTCCAACTGCAGGGGGAGCAAAGATGTACTCTGGCTTATCAACAGAATCGTTTCTTAAAAAACCTACCTTTCAGAAACTCACTAAAGAAGGATTAAAATCTTTAGAAGATGTTATAGTTCCACTAGCTGAATATGAAGGTTTTCATGCCCATGCTGATTCTGTAAAAGTTAGGTTAAATAGATTAAATAAAGAATAATCTATAAGAAATAAAGAAAAAACACAGAAAAAATACCACAAAAAAATAAACAGAGAAAATACAGAAAAAATACCACAAAAAAATAAAAAGAAAAAATACAGACAAAATACTAGAAAAAATAAAAAGAGAAAATACAGACAAAATACCACAAAAAATAAAAAAATAAAAAAATTAAAAAGATTAAATATAATAAAGATAAAGAAAATAAAAATAAAACTCAAAATAAAAAAATAGATGGAAAAAGAGTAATTTCTAAAGTAATAATTCATATATTATCTATTTTTATTAATAATTTATTATAGGTGCTAATTATTATTATATATGTTAATTAATGGGAAGTATATTTTTTATTAATATTGTTATTATGTTAATTAATGGGAAGTGTATTTTTTATTAATATTGTTATTATGTTAATTAATGGGAAGTGTATTTTTTATTAATATTGTTATTATGTTAATTAATGAGAAGTATATTTTTTATTAATATTATTATATATGTTAATTAATGAAAAATATATTATTATTAAAATTTATAATTAAAACCTATAAAAATAAAAAGTATGTAAAGGTAAGAATTTATAAAAATATTATAACTTATTAAAAGGTGAAAAATTGACAAGATTATCAAATGATTGGAGAAGAACTCATTATACTAAAGATGTAGATGAAAGTTTAACTGGTGAAAACATTACAGTTATGGGATGGATTCATGAAATTAGAGACCTTGGAGGAATAATATTTGTACTTATCAGAGATAGGGATGGGATGATTCAGTTAACTGCTCCAAGTAAAGAAATAGATGATGAATTATTAGAGCAAATAAGAAAACTAAGAAAAGAATCAGTCATAGGCTTAAAAGGAACTGTTCAAGAAAGTGGAAAAGCACCAAATGGTGCTGAAATTATCCCATCTGAAATTAAAGTCTTTAGTTTAGCTAATCAGCCTTTACCAATGGATCCAACAGAGAAAGTTAAGGCAGAAATCGATACACGCCTTGATTCCAGATTCATTGACCTTAGAAAACCATCTGTAAGTGCAATATTTAAAATAAAGAGTAAAATGCTTCATACAGTTAGAACTTTCTTTGAAGAAAATGGATACTTAGAAGTTAACACTCCAAAACTCGTGGCTTCAGCTACTGAAGGAGGAACAGAATTATTTCCAATCACTTACTTTGAAAAAGAAGCATTTCTTGGCCAAAGTCCACAATTATACAAACAAATGATGATGTCGGCTGGATTTGATAAAGTTTATGAGATAGCTCAAATATTTAGGGCAGAAGAACATGATACTCTCCGTCATTTAAATGAAGCTATTTCCATTGATATGGAAGCATCTTTCATGGATGATGTTGATGTTATGAAAGTTTTAAATGATCTTGTTCAAGAAGTAATCATCAATGTTAAAAATGATTGTAAAGAAGAACTAAAAACCCTTGAAGTAGACTTAGCTACACCTGAGGGGCATTTTGAAATTGTAAATTATGATGATGCTGTTGATATGATAAATTCTAGAAATGTTCCAATGGAATGGGGAGAAGATCTATCAAGAGCAGCTGAAAAGGTGCTTGGTGATATGATGGACGGATACTATTTCTTAACCGAATGGCCAACAGAAATAAAGCCATTTTATGTAATGCCAAATGAGAAAAACCCAATTAAAAGTCATGCATTTGATTTAATGTATAAAGACCTTGAAATATCTTCAGGAGCTATGAGGGTTCACCAACACGACCTCTTAAGAGAAAAAATAGCTGAAAAAGGATTAAATCCTGATGCATTTGGGGGATATTTAAAAGCATTTGAATATGGAATGCCTCCTCACTCAGGTTGGGGTCTTGGAGCTGATAGATTTAATATGACTCTAACAGGACTAGAAAATATTAGAGAAACGGTCTTATTCCCAAGAGATAGACGTAGACTAACTCCTTAGTCTTTCTTTTAATATTGTATTTATTTTTATTTAGTTTATCTTTATTTAGTTTATTGTGTCTAACTTTTGATGTTTTTGAAGTAATTAGCAAGATTAGCTATTTGTTTCTTAGCTATTCTTTAGATATGACTCATTGTTTATCTTTTAGATATATATTTTTCATTATTTTCTCTAAAATCATATAAAATATTATATATTAGTTTAAACTACTATATCATTAGTAATTAAAAGAATTAACACCATAAGAATAATTTAATAGTCTTAATAATCTTAATAATCTTAATAACATTATTAATAGATTAAACTTGATTAATTTTGAACTTACAAATTAAAAGAGAGGAATGATGTTGAAAGAAAGAATAATGTTGAATTTGCTTAACAAGTTAAAAATTTCTAAAGCAGAACTTTTTGCAATTTTAACAGCTCTATCAGCAACGGTTTTAATTGTCAGCAATCTTGCTAGCACTAAAATGTTTGATTTTTTTGGAACTGGGTTAGTTTGGGATGGTGGTGCGATACTTTTTCCTCTTTCTTATATTTTAGGAGATGTAATCGCTGAACTTTATGGTTTTAAGTGTGCAAAAAAAGTTATCTGGACTGCATTTGCAATGAATTTGATAGCTGTTTTGGCATTGTTTATTGTTCAACTTTTACCTCCAGGTCCGGGATGGGGAAATCAGGTAGCATATGAATCAATTATAGGTTTCATGCCTCGTATTGTTGCTGGTAGTTTGATTGCCTTTGTTACTGGGCAAATTCTTAATGCTTATGTTTTTATAAAGATTAAAGAGATTACTAAAGGTAAGCACCTTTGGCAGCGAGCAATTGGTTCTAGTTTGGTTGGTGACTTGGTCGATACTATGATTTTCACTACCATTGCATTTATTGGTACAATCTCAACTCCTCAATTTATGGGATTGTTGGTAATTGCATATGTTTCAAAAATCGTCGGTGAGACAGTACTGTTACCAGTGACTTATGGTGTTATTAATTTATGTAAAAAATTGGTGGAAAATGAAAAAGAATCAGGTTGAGGTCTGGACTTCATTTTCTGGGCTTAAAAATTAGAAATATATGCTCGCAAAAGTGAGAATATAATAATTTTTATAAAAATTGGATATGCTAAAGTAAAATGGAATAAAGGATAATAAAAATAAGAATAGAGTAAAGGCATTAATTAAAATGCATTCAACTTCATTAATAACATTAGTTTAATGTAGTATATAAATTTATATATGTTGTAATTATTAGTCTTTTATATATTGGAATAGTAGTGTATTAATATAAAATAGTGAAGTAGCTATAAAAAAGTTGTAGAGTGTATATTGTAGAAAAAATATAGTAATTTTTTAGATTTTTTATATTAGATGCTTAGTCATTTTCAATTATTATTTATCATTTAAAAAATCTTGTGATAATGAAAGTAATGTTAGCTAAAAATTAATTAATTATAAATATTTGATAAAACAATAATATATTTATAGGTGTGATATATATGGACATTAATGTTAAGATTGATAGTAATATATTTAATGGCATTAAAAAATTAGCTTCTGAAAAAAACACTACTGAAGAAGCATTTATTAATAAATCTTTAGAGAAAATAATTAAAGAGCATGATTGTGAAAAGTTTCACAAAGGAATAGATAAAATTCATGAAAAAATGGATGGGGGAAATTATATAGAGTTGGATGTTGATAAACTTGAAGAAAGATATAAGTTTCAAGATTAAAGTTTATCCACAAGTTGATAAGTTTCTCAAGAGATTATCTAAAAAAGACCCACTGAATTTAAAACAAGTTATGGGAAGCATTCGAGAAATCGAAAAAGAACCATATAAATATGGGTTCATTCAAGGTAGTGTAAAAGCTAGGAAAAAAAGAAAAGGAGATTATCGTATTATTTATATGGTAGATGATTCAACCAATCCTCCAGAAATATTGATTTTTCAAGCAGAGCATAGAAAAAAGGTTTATAAAAATATAGAAGATTTACTATAATTTTTTACATTATTTTTTAAATTTTAATATTATTATTATTTATTTTTCTTTTTAATTGTTATAGATTTAACTTAGGATTTTTTATATGCTTTTTCCCATATCTTATTTTTTTTCTAGTTAAAATTTTTTTTCTTATATGAGGCTGGGTCACAACACATATTTTTAAATTTTAGCTATTTTAAAATTCTATAAAAATATTTTAAATTTTTCATATATCTTAATTTTAGTTTTAATTAATAAAATAATAATTATTAAATTTTAATTTTAATTTTAAATGAAAATTAGATTATTAAATCAAATTTAAATGAATCAAATTTTTCTTGAAAATAATTGTGTCCCATCCTCATATGTTCTTACCATATTTTGATACACATTGTACTAATTTAGCAGGTTTTTTTTTATTTGGGAGAGAAGTTGGTAGCATACTATATAAAATAGTGAAGTAGCTATAAAAAAGTTGTAGCTGGTGTATATTGTAGAAAAAATATGGTGTTTTTTTGTTTTTTAATTTTATCTATAGTAGCCCAAAAAAGAATTAATTATAAATATCTGTTAATATATACATTAGTATGTTAAAAAGGTGAATGATATGAGTAGTGTAATGGATAAAGTTAATCCTAATTTATTAAAAACTATTAGTAAAATAGCTAAGAGAGAAAATACTACTGAAGAAGCTATCATTAATGAATCTCTAGAAAGAACAATTGAAGAAAAAGAAATAGAGGAAGAAAAATTGAAATATCGAGTGGGCATTCCAATAGAGGTTGTTGCAGAAGAGTTTGGAGAAACACCTGAAGAATTTATTAAAAAATTACAAGAAGCCGAAGCCGAAGAAAGCATACCTTTGGATGTGGATAAGCTTGAAAAAGAACTCAGACTATAATTTAGTTATTAAACCTTCTGCTAAAAGATACTTAATTAAATTATCTAAGAAAAATAAAAAAGATTCTAAACTATTATTGAAATCCATTAAAAAAATCCCTAATAATCCATATAATTCTATTAGCCTAAAAAGTAGGGTTAATAAAGAAAGAAGAGTTAGAACTGGAGATTATAGAATTATTTTTAAAATAATTGAAGATGAAAATCCTTCTGTAATTGAAATAATTCGTATAGGTAAAAGAGCATCTATTTATAAAAAGTAAGATTATTATTATTTTTTTATTATTGTTTTTAACTAACATTCTTAGTTTTTCATTTTTTAATTTACTTATTAGTATTTTTTAGCTATTTTTTTATAACAATGTTTTATTTTAGTTAATACTCTATCTAAGTAAAACTATTGCCAATTGTATTATAAGTATTAAAATAAAAGAAGATAATCTTCTCATTTTTTTATAAAAAATTATATATATCTTAAAATTAGAAGTAAAACTAGAAAAGAGTATTTCTATTCTTGGTGGAAACAGTTCTATTATGAGCTCCTATTTTATTTTAAAGTGAGAAAAAACAGTATATTCCCCTTTTTATATTAACTGTGTCTTACTGCCATGTTTAGTTTGGGATGGTGGTGCAATACTTTTCCCTGTTTCTTATATTATGGGAGATATAACTACTGAGATTTTTGGCTTTAAAAGGCCAAAAAAGTCATCTGGACAGCATTTGCTATGAATTTAGTCGCTGTTTTGGCATTGTTTATTGTTCAAATTTTACCCTCAAGTCCGGCTGGGGAAATCAGGTAGCATATGAAACAATTATAGGTTTTATGCCACGTATTGTCGCTGCTAGTTTGATTGCATTTGTATGTGGACAAATTCTTAATGCTTATGTTTTTGTTAAAATTAAAAAAATCACTAAAGGGAAGCATCTTTGGCAGCGGGCAACTGGTTCAAGTTTAGTTGGTGACTTGGTTGATACCATGATTTTCACCACTATTGCTTTCATTGGTACAATTTCAACCATGCAATTTTTTTGATTGTTGGTTATAGCATATATTTCAAAAATTGTTGGTGAAACATTATTATTATTACCAGTGACTTATGCTGTTATTATTTTATGTAAAAAATTGGTGGAAAATGAAACATAATCAACAGAATCAATTTAGTTTCGAAATTAATGCTAAAATTCCAGATGCATTAGGCAGAGCTGGTATTATTCATACTCCTAATGGTGATATTGCTACACCAACTTTTGTGGTGGTTGGCACATATGCTAAAGTTAAGTTCTTAGAACCTTCTAAATTTCATAATATTGGTGCTCAAGCAATGATTAGCAATGGATTTCATTTATCGAAAATTGCGGATGAAATTGAACAAGCTGGAGGTTTGTCCAAATATTCCAAATACAATTGTCCCACTATAACGGATAGTGGTGGATTTCAAGTCATGTCCTTTGGTAGTGGTTTAGGTAAGGTTATTTCGATGGATAAACGAAATATTGCTCGTGAACAATTTAAAGCAGAAAACAAAAAGCGTTTAGCAAGAGTAACAGAAGAAGGAGTATATTTCAAGAGGAATGAAAGTCAAGAAGAAAAACTTTTCACACCAGAATATTCCATGGAATTTCAACATAAAATTGGTGCTGATATCATCATGGCATTTGATGAATTGACTAACATTGGTGATAGTAGGAAATATAATGAAGAAGCACTTAACCGTACACATAGATGGGGAGTTCGGTGTTTAACTGAACATAAAAAATTGACTCGTGAAAGTATTGGTAAACCTTACCAAGGACTTTTTGCTGTGTTACAAGGTGCACATTATAAAGATTTACGGGAAAAAGCTGCTCGTGAATTAGGAGCAATGGATTTTGATGGATATGGTTTAGGTGGTGCCTTTGAAAAAGAACATCTATCAGATATTTTGTTTTGGACGAATTCGATTTTGCCAGAATCAAAACCTCGACACCTCCTTGGTCTTTCCAAACCAGATGATATTTTTGCTGGAGTAGAAAATGGATGTGACACTTTTGATTGTGTGGCACCAACTCGAGAGGCAAGGCACGGAAAAGTTTACACTCTGGATGGAGATATTAATCTAAGAAATGCAAAATTTGCAGATGATCCATTGAATTTGTTTAAGGGTTGTGAGTGTCCAACTTGTAAATCTCATTACACACGAGGGGAAATTCGCAAATTACTAAAAAATAAAGATGGTTTAAAAAATGAAAAACAAATTGTTGCAGATAAACAACTTGCTATACAACTTATAACAATTCATAATGTCTATTTCATTATTAAACTCACCCAACAAATCCGTCAATCTATTATGGATGGAAACTTTTTTAATTTCCGTGACAAATGGTTAAAAAGATATTATAAATAGGCTAAAACTTCAAACCATGAAATAGTAAATTATGATAAAATAGAAGTCTTAATTTAAAGTAAATATGACATGGTTAAAGTAAATAAAACTTAATTTAAAGTAAATATGGCGTGGTTAAAGTAAATAAAACTTAATTTAAAGTAAATATGGCGTGGTTAAAGTAAATAAAACTTAATTTAAAGTAAATATGGCGTGGTTAAAGTAAATAAAACTTAATTTAAAGTAAATAGGAAAACAATGAAAAACTATATAAAGTATATATGATATGGTTAAAGTAAATAAAACTTAATTTAAAGTAAATAGGAAAACAATGAAAAACTATAAAGTAGCTATTATAGGCGGAGGACCAGCTGGAATGATGGCCGCAATATCCACTGCACAAGAACTAAAAGGGAAAAGTAATGTAGTTGTTATTGAAAAAAATGAAAGTTTAGGAAAAAAACTACTCTTAACTGGAGGAGGTAGGTGTAATATAACGAACTTATCTCATATAAAAAAATTTCTAGGTAAATTTGAAAAAGAAGATAAACTTTTCCTAAAGCATGCTTTTTACACATTTGATAACAAAAAACTACTTTCTCTTTTTGAATCAGAAGGATTAGAGTTTAAAGAAGAAGAGAACCATAAGTGTTTTCCAATCACTGATGATTCAAATTCAATATTAAAGATACTAAAAGATTATTTAGATGAATTAAATGTAGATATTTTAGTAAAGAATTCTGTAAAATATATAATCAATAATAATGAAAAAAAAGATAATTTCATTAAAAAAAATATTTTTAAAATTAAAACAGAAAAAGAAACAATATATGCAGAAAAAGTAATATTAGCTACAGGAGGAATTAGTTATCCTCAAACTGGTTCAACAGGGGATGGATACAAAATAGCTGCTGATTTTGGTCATTCTTTAATTACTCCTAAACCAGGACTTATCTCTCTTAATGTTGAAAATAGCTATTTTAAACATTTATCAGGAATAACTTTTGAAAATATCGAAGTTTCATTCAAAACCAAAGGAAAAACTATTAAAACCAAAGGGAATGTTTTAATTACTCATTCTGGATTATCTGGACCAGCTATTTTAGATATAAGTAATTATATAGTTGAAAATATTGACAAAGAGGGGATTATTGATAAAAATAATGTTAATATTGAAAATAACAATCAAAATGATTTTTATAATGATTTTAACTATGATAACACATTTTTTGAAAATGTATTTGTTTCTTTAGATTTAATTCCTGATTTGAACAAAGAAGAATTAAATGAAAAGATGACAAAGGATTCTCAAGCTAATGGAAAAACAATGGTAAAAAATTATATGAAATATTATCTAAAAAATCGTTTTATTGATTCTTTTTTAAACATGATTGAAGTAAGTGGGAATAAAACACTGAGCAATATGACAAAAAATGATAAAAATAAAATAATAGCTAATTTGAAAGATTTAAATGTAAAAATAAACGGCATAATGCCTAAAGAAACATCTATGATTACTTGTGGTGGAATTAAAACAAATGAAATAAATTCAAAAACCATGAAATCAAAGTTATGCAATGGTCTTTATTTTGCAGGTGAATTGATTGAGTCATATGGTCCAACTGGAGGATATAATCTTCAAATAGCTTTTTCAACCGGATTTTTAGCTGGAAAATCAGTTGCTGATTCTATAAAAAATTAAAATATTAATCACCAATATTAAATAATTCAAATAAATGATTTAATGGATCTATTATAAATGAAAATAATAGATATAAAATTTCTAATTTTGTAATTGTAGTTTGTAATAAATTTCTATAAACTATTAATCAATAATTTAATTCTTCTAAACATAATAACGATAATAACAATAACAATAACAATAACAATAATAATAATAATAATAATTTCTTCATTAAAAAAGTCATATTAAAATTATTAATTGTATTTAAATATATAGTATAACAAGGACAATTTAATATCAAATATAATAATAAACATTAATATCAATATTAATATAAAATTAAATAATAATTATTTGTAATCATTGAATTTAAATAGAAATATTAAAAAGTGATAAAATGTTCATGGGTGCATCAACGAAACAAGGGCATGAAATAGCTGAGAAAAGTAGAGAAATAGTTAAATCTCTCATTGGGGATAAAATAGAAGGATTAAGCCCTGGAGAGCAGGATATAATAGAAAGAATTGTTCATTCAACAGCTGATCCTGAATATGCTGATCTTGTAGCTATTAGTCCAACCTTTCTAGAGGAAAGTTTAAAATCTTTAAAAAACGGTGAAGATATATTAACTGATATAAACATGGTAAAAGCAGGAATAACTCAATATGATGGAAATGTTGAATGTTTTATTAAAAATGAAGAAGTAATAAATATAGCTAAAAAGAATAAAATAACAAGGGCAGCTGCAGCTATTCAATACGCTTCAAACATAGGTTTTGAAGGAATAATAGCTATTGGAAATGCCCCAACGGCTCTTTATAAAGCTATTGATCTTTTTGAAAGAGATGAACTTGATGTTAAATCCATTGTAGGGGTTCCAGTTGGCTTTGTGGGAGCTGCTGATTCAAAAGAAGCTTTGCAAAAAAATAAAATTCCAAATATCATCATAAAGGGGCCAAAAGGTGGAACTCCTGTATGTTGTGCTATTATGAACTCACTTATTCAAACCATGAAGAAGAATAAATGAAGCTTTCATCAAGCAAAACAATTGAATTATTAAATTTATTAAAATAATAAATAAAATATTTTATCTGTGATAAGATGAATTTATTTTGAATATTAAATTTATTAAAATAATAAATAAAATCTTTTATCTGTGATAAGATGAATTTATTTTGAATATTAAATTTATTAAAATAACAATTTTTAATCTGTGATAAGATGAATTCAAAAGAATTATTTAAAGAATCTAAAAAATATTTACCTGGGGGAGTTGATTCTCCTGTTCGTGCATTTAAACCGAATCCTTTCTTTGTAGAAAGAGCAAAAGGTTCTAAGATATGGGATGTAGATGGAAATTTATATATAGATCATTGTTTGGCTTATGGACCTTTAATATTAGGTCATTGTAATTCTAAAATCATTGAAGATGTATATAAGCAAATTCAAAATGGAAGTAGCTATGGGGCACCTACAGAAAATGAAATAACCCTAGCTAAAATGGTAATAGGTAGGGTTCCTTGTGCAGAAATGGTGAGATTTGTAAATTCTGGAACTGAAGCTACCATGAGTGCCATAAGATTAGCTAGGGGATATACCCAAAAAAATAAAATAATAAAATTTAGTGGTAGTTATCATGGAGCACATGATTATGTTCTAGTAAAATCAGGCTCAGGAGCAGCTACATTGCCAGATTCTCTTGGAATTCCAGAAGATACTACAAAAAATACTCTATCTGTTCCTTTTAATGATCAAACGGCCTTAAGTAATTTAATTGCCAGAGAGAAAGACGAAATAGCTGCAATTATTGTAGAGCCTGTTATGGGGAATATTGGATGTGTGGAACCTAAAGAAGGATTTTTAGAGTTCTTAAGAGAAATTACAGAAAAAAATAACATCATATTAATTTTTGATGAAGTAATCACAGGTTTTAGACTTTCAGTTGGAGGAGCTCAGACTCATTACTCTGTAACACCAGATTTGGTCACATTTGGAAAAATACTTGGTGGAGGCTATCCAATCGGAGCCTTTGCAGGGAAAAGGGAGTTAATGGAAATGATTGCTCCATCAGGATCAGTTTATCAAGCTGGAACTTTTAATGGAAATCCAGTATCTGTAGCTGCTGGAATTTCAGCTTTGAATCAACTAGATCATAGTTTCTACAATGAATTAAATAAAAAAGGAGATTATTTAAGAAATCAAATATCTGAAACTATATATAACTTGGATTTAAACCTTCAAACTGTAGGACTTAGTTCAATGTTTCAAATATATTTCAATGAAAATCCAATTTTAAATTATGAAGATGCCAAGAAATCAGACACAGAAAAATTCTTAGTGTATTTTAGAGAATTAATGAAAAATGGTGTTTTCATTCCTCCAAGCCAATTTGAATGTAATTTTATTTCTAATGCTCATAATTATGAAGATTTAGAAAAAGTAGTAATAGCTATTGAAAATTCATTAAAAATAGCTTGGAATAAATAATAATACTAATAATCTTAATAATAATTACAATAGCTATTAATAATAGAATATAACGAGTCTTGATCAAAAGTCAAAGTTCTAGAAAAATAATTAAAAATAATTCTTATATTTATTACTTGAATTTAATGTGATTAGTGAATTTAGATTAATTTTTATAAATAATAGCTATTTAAATTTTAATCAATGTTTTAAAATGAAAAATAATCATTGAAATTCAAAATAAAGAAATTCAATTTGTGCAAAAAGACTTTTGACCATGACTTAGATCATGGACTTCTTTTTATTAATTCACTAATTCATTATATTATTTACTTAAAAATTCTCATAAATTTAAGCTTTAGGATTTTTATAAAAATCTTTTAGAAATTCTTAAAAACTTGTTATAAAATTATGACTCATAAGTTTTAATTATAACCTTATAAATTTTTGAGTAAACCCAATATACTCCTTTTTTGTTTCATTCTACCATTAATTTTTCTATATGTGATTATTAGTACTTTTTTCTAATCTTTTTTTTTTGTTAAGTGTCATGTGTTGTTTTTTCATAATCTTTTTTGGGGGATTGTGTGGATGTTCTTATTCTAAAATGAGATTTTTTTTCGCGTTTTGGATGAAATATTGTGAAAACTAGGATAAATTATATGTTTATAGCTCATTTTTTTCATAAAGTTTTTTTTATGATAGTATTATAAATGAAATGATGGGTGGGAATTGGGTGTGGGGGTTAGGTAGGTTGTTTTTGTATTATGTTGTTTTTTTGTATTTATTTTTGTGTTTTTTTGTTTGTGTGTTCTTTATATGTTTAGGGGGGGGGGGGTAGTCTATGGTTTTTGTTCTAAGTTGTGTTGTGTTTTTGTTTTTGTTTTGGGGTGTGTAGAAGTGATATCTTTATATATGGGTAATTGCTATAAGTATGTTTGTCCAGTGGTTAAAAGTTAATAGTTTAATAGGATACTAACTGTTCTTTAGATGACTAACAAGTTTTTTTATTTATTAATTAATAAGATATGGTTAGTAGTTGATTGTTAAGTGTTCTTAGTTTTTAATAGCTGGATGGTATGTTGAGATATTATATTTTAATGATGAGGTGAAAGATATTATGAATAAGTTTA
>NZ_LWMW01000099.1 GCF_001639285.1 Methanobrevibacter cuticularis
TAATTCATTTTTAGATAAATGATTTTTAACCCTTTTTTGAACCATATTAACCATGAGTAACAACCCCATATATCATATTAATATATAAAAATCATTACTTATAAACTTTCCTTTCAGGACTATATTTAAATATTATCTGTTAAATAATATATTTTCAACTCATGTTTCTATTCTATTTATTTCAATATTATTAATTTTCGATATTCAATTTTTAAAAATAATAGCTATTCTTTTTTGATATCACTGTTGAATGATCCATACTTATCTATAACACTAACATTCAATGATTTGAAACTTATATAAATCTCTTTACCTTTTTTAACTTCTAAAATCTCTGCAGAACTTTTTGTTAATAAACCTTTAAATATACATCCATCAACATCTACATTTACCAAACTAGTTGGTCCTGATTCTAGAATTTCTGATATTTTTCCTTTTAATTGGTTTTTTGCTGATGATTCGAATTTTGCATTGGAAAAGATTATGTTCTCTGGACGAATAGCTATTAAAACTTTACTTTTATTAACATCTTTTCTATTCGTATTCTTGTTAATATCTTTAAAGTCTTCGGTATCCTCATTTTCATTAGATATTTTACTTAAATAGCTAATATCTGAGCTTGTAATAATGACTTTATTGTTTAATTCTATTTTTGCTGTTTCTAGGCTTATTTCTATTATTTTTCCCTCAAAGATATTTTGGACTCCAACAAAATCGGCAACAAAATTATTTTCTGGCCTTGAAAAAACATTGATAGATGTATCTAATTGATGTATTTTCCCATCTTTCATGACACCTACACGATTTGCCAGGCTCCAGATATCATTAAAATTATGAGTCACATGAAGAAATGTTGTTTTATATTTCATTCCTATCTCTTTAATCAAAGAAGTTAGCTTTGCCTGTGTTGAAATATCTAATGCACTAAATGGTTCATCCATTAAAATTATTTTTGGTTCTACAATGAGTGCTCTAGCTAATGCGGTTCTTTGTGCTTCTCCTCCACTTAGAGTAGTCACATTTCTATGAAGAATATGTTTGATTCTCATTGTTTCAGCTATTTCAGCTATTTTTTTCTCTATCTGCTCACTTGAAAACTTTTTTTTAGCTCCATAAGCAATATTGTCATAGACATTCATATTTGGAAATAGAGTATTGTCCTGATAAACTATTCCAATTCCTCTTTCTTCAGGTGGAATATCATTTAGGTTCCTACCTTTCAGCTTTATATTTCCCTTATCTGGCGCATAAAAACCTATTATTGTTTCTAATAGAACTGATTTTCCCGATCCTGTTGGCCCAATTAATATGAGATATTCACCTTCTTTGATTGTTAAGTTTATATCTTTTAAATGAAATTCTCCTAATTGGACTGATAAATTTTCGATTTCCAAATACATAAAACCACTAACAACCCTCAATGTTTTAATTATCTTTAATATTATCAATATGTAATATTTTTTAATAATCAGATTATCTAATATTTAAATTTAAATTATCAATATTCTCTATCCATTAATTCAATATAATTCTATTAATAATTGATATCTATAAGTTATCTATAACCTTTATCTATAATCTATCTATAATCTTTCTCATTTAACAAAGTTAAAATCAGTGAATATAGTTTTCTTTGGCATATTTCTCCATAATAGCTATTGTTATAAATGAAATAATAACTAAAAGAATTCCCGCAGTAATCGCCATATCTATATCTCCTGTTGATAAATTTAGATACATTGAAACAGCTAATGTATCAGTTTTCATTAATATTCCTCCTCCAACAAATAGAACAGATGCAAATGTTCCAATACATCGAGATAAAGCTATTACTCCAGTTGCAAAAAGACCATTTTTTGATAATGGTAATGTAATATTTAAAAAGGTGCTTACTTCACTATGACCTAAGCTACGAGAAACAAATTCATAACGGGGATTAATATAATTAAAGGTTGAATATAACATTCTTACTGCATAAGGTAAAGCAACAAAGAATTGAGCAATAATTATCCCAGTACTATTAAAAACAAGCTGAATTCCAAGGAAATCTAGATAATTTCCAATTCCATTAGATCCTAAAAACATTAAAAGTGCTATTCCTATTACTATTTCTGGAAAAGCCATAGGTAAATCAATTATAATTTTAAATAAAGCTTTTAAAGGAAATTCATACCTACTTAGTGTATAAGCCATAGGTATGCAGCAGATGATAACTAAAGAAGCAGCTATTAATGATGTAGTTAAAGTTAAACTTATGGCAAATATCAGTTGCTCAGAAAAAAGAGCATTGATAAATCCTTCAAATGAAGGTATTAAAAACATGCTTCCTATAACTACAAAGAAAATTGCAGTAATAGCTATAGTTATTCCTATGAAAATTAATTCAAATTTAGATCGCATATTTTCAACAACAAGATAAAAATATAATTACTTAAACTTTATTCTAAAAGGTATTAAATCGATTATTGAGAGCCAAAAATTCTATATTAATAAGAAAATCTATAGAAAGATTGAGAGTCTATATAGAATATTAGCAAATCATTTATTAATTAATGTATTGTTATTAAAAAATTAATTAATGTATTGATATTAAAAATACCATCATCCATTAATATGTGATGGAGATTACACTTCGAATCCCCATTTTTTCCATATCTCTTTACCCTCACTTGAACTAATAAATTCCTTAAATTTTAAAGCAGCATCTTTATCTTCAACAAAACTTGTAATTCCAACAGGAACAGTACTTATCACGCTTTCATCATTAGGGATTTCTATAACTTCAATTTTTCCTTTTCCTTCTTCCCAAGAAGTCATATCTTCCCAAATTATAGTAGCATCTACTTGTCCAGTTACTAAATAAGTCAATAGCTGATTAACTGTTGTACTTTTAACCACCACATTCTTTTCAACTTCTTCAGTTAAGTTGTTTTTTTCAAGTATTTTAGATGAAGTTTTACCAATGGCAGGCCCATCTTTTTCTCCTAAACCTACTTTAACTCCAGAATTAGCTAAATCTTTAAGAGAGGTTATATTTTTAGGATTATCTTTTTCTACAATTATTACAGGAATATTCGTGGTTATATTTTCAACAGTATCATTTTCTATATATCCATTTTCCATAGCATCTTCCATATATTTGTAATCAGCTGGTAAAAACACATCCCCACTTTTTTGAGTTTCTAAAGTAGCGAATAATTCACCACTTCCTCCATATTTAGCATTTATCTTTATATTGGGATATTTTTTATTAAATTCTTTAATCAAATCTGCACCAACTTTACTAAAACCTGCACCTACTAGTATATCGATACTCCCTTCTTCCTTTGAATCATTATTTCCAAAAGTTCCAGTTAAATATAATCCGCTTATAGCTGCAATAACTATTATCAAAGCACAAATAATTATTATTTTGTTTTTTTTATCCATTCTACATTTTCTCCATGGCTTTTTTATTATGAATTAATAGTTTCATCGTTAATTTTATTTTGCTATGTTAATATATAATCTTTTTGTTTTGATTTTGTATAAAAATAAAATCATTAAAAATCTTCATTTTTCAATTTTAAATAAATTAAAATAATTTCATTACTAATAACTTCATTAGTAATAAGTTTATTAATAATCTATTAATGATTAATATTGTTATTTAAAATTGAATGTTTTACTAAAAATAAGTAAGATTTTATTAAAAATAAGGATTATTCTAAGTAATTGTAGTATAATTAATTAAAATCATTAGAAGTCATTTATTAATTATAATTATTATAGTCCTAGACATTTGATTTAAAAATAATATTAAATTTTTAATCGTTAAAATTCTTTTATTTATAAAAATAATAATTAATATGAATATTTAAAAATATTATAATTTTGAGAAGTTTTGTACAACACTATATAATTCATTTATTGATTATAAGTATTATAAGTCATTTTGATAAAGTTCTTAATAAATAAATCATCTGAAAAATATTATAATTTTAACTTAATAATTTTAATCAATTTATTAAATTAATTAACATGTTTGATTAATATATTTTTAATAATAATCAATTCTAAGATGTTATAATTAAAAATAAATGATATTAAAAGTTTAAAGTATAGTATTAACTATTATATTGATAATTAGTGTATTAATAATTAGGATAGTAACCATTACAGATGTTTATAAATGTAATATTAAAGTAATAAGATTAACAATAGCGATTGACTTGTTAGGTCAAAGATATTTCGAATATTTATTGAAAATTCATTAGAGTATTTCCATTTCATTAAGGTTAATGTTTCCCTGAACAGCTTTGACTTTAACATCTATCCCTTCTTCTTTAATTGCAGCTATTGGATTCAAACCACTTCCACTAACCACTCCGAAATTATAGCTATCTACCTTTGCATTATAAATTATCTCTCTTGGATTTCCAATTTTATATATGGGAATGGTATCTGATATCTTATCCAAGATATTTCTACTTTTATCTCTAGCTATCAATGGAATTTCTTTCAATGAAGCCAAAATTTTCTGGGAGTCTTGATTATTAGTTATAGAAGTCATATTTTTGAACATAAATATTTCATGTGGATCAATAGAAGATCCGTTGTATGATATGAGTTCTACAAAAAGAGGATTATCTTTGAGTTCTAAGAGCCCTCCATATTTAGGAGTAGATATTACTCCATTATTAATTAGAATTCCATCAATAGATAAGCTGCAAATGGTAGCTATTCCAACTTGATTTTTCTTATCTATTTTAACATCATTATTTGTGGGGGAGTCTATTATTTTATAATAAGGATTTATATATTCTTTTGATTTTTTATAAGTATTTTTCATTATTTCAATAGCTAAATCTAGATCTGATTTATTTAAATAGGATATATTCGAGATTAAATCTCCTTCTTGAGTTTCAATATCAAAATTCACATTTTGAATAAGATTCCAAGCTTTTGAAAGTAGAAATGGAACTTTTTGTTTCTTTGCCTTTGTTGCTGGTTTTAAAATTTTATTTTCATAACTGTTTATTTTATTTTTTTGATAAATTATGGGAGATAATTTTTCAAATTCAATTATTTTTTCACCTAGCTTTATTTCCATGGCGTATCCTAATTCTTTAGCTGCACAAAGAGGAGTTACTCCTCCTATGATCGCCATTCCCACCATTCCTTCGGAAACAGGAATTCCTAACACGCTTTCACCACTTGAACCTATTGAAATTACTCCATTTATCCCTACTTTAGATAAATTTTTTAAAAGTTTTCTAGCCCTTTCAACACCTTCAGCTGGTATTAATCTAAAGTTAGCTGGAATAATCCCAGTACCATTTCTTGCAACATCCAGAACTGAAGTCATCCCATCAGATATAAATGCATCTAAGGGAGTAATAGATGTTTTTTTATAGGAAATTAATTCAGTGAATCTTTGAGGAATATAATTTTTTACTTTTATAAGTCCTCCATAAAGAGGTAAAGTTGGTATTCCATTGGATAACAGCATTCCATCAATAGTTGTTCCACAGATCGTTTTAATCCAAAGTTCTTTTTTCTCACCAACTTTTTTATTTTGAATTTCTACTAAGGAACTTACACTTAATCCTAACTGAAAAATTTCTTTTATTACTTCAAGTGCCTCATCTTCTCCATGTTCTGAGGAATTTTCTTTTAAAAGAGTATTATCTTCAATCAATCGTGAAACATTGACAATTACATTACCTTTAAGTGTTTTTTGGTTAAAATCGGTCTGATATATCATTTCTTCAAATTTAGAAAAACTAAAATCTATCTGATTATATATAAGACCTTTTTCTAGCTCTTTTTCACCAAGCTTAGTTATTTTTCTTCCAGAATAACCTACACGTTCAGTAAATCCTTTTTCGTCAAGAATTTGCATATGGTATCTAACAGCTCTTTCTCCTAGGTTATATCCTTTAATATTGAGCTTATCAGATATAATTTTAGCCCCAATTGCAGTGTCCTGTTCATCTAAAATTCTCAAAATTTCAATGATTTTTTCCTGTGATTCTGTCATAGAAATAACCTAAGAATATCCCAAAATTTCTTAATTTTTATAATAATTTATAAAATAATAATTAGATCTTTATAAATTAGCTTAGAATAAAAATAATCTTCTTATTTATTCTTAATTTATAAGATCACTAACTTTAAATATTTTGCTATTTTATCATTTAAGATTCTAATAATTACTAATGGAATTATTATTAAAGTAGAATAATTTATTAAATATAATAGTACTGATTATAGTAGTATTGATATCAATTATTAATTTTATAATATTGCTAATGGCAAATCATTGTTAAAGAAAAAGGGTAAGACTAATTTTAATAAATATTAAAGATCAGATATATGATTAATATCTAATAGTAAAATAGATTCACTTTATTAAATATAAAAATAATTTAGTTTAGGATTCTTTATAAAATTGATCTTTATAATAATTATTAATAGATTATTTTCATTTATAGTACTGGACATTGACTTTGAAAATAATAATTTTAATATAGATGCCTAAAATATATTATTGAAATTAATAATAAATTATTTTATATAGAAATAATTCAAGGAATTGATTAATAAGGAATTAATTCATATAGAAGTAATTCAGGGAATTGATTAATAAGGAATTAATTCATATAGAAGTAATTCAGGGAATTGATTAATAAGGAATTAATTCATATAGAAGTAATTCAAAGAAAATTAATTTATATGAATTAATTAACTAACGAATTAACTCACATTATTTAAAAAAAATATAAAGGATTAGAGTCCAATATACTTTTTCTGTTCATATCCAAATACTTGTATACGATATTCATCCCATTCTGCATATTTTGATTCTAAGAATTTTTCACTGATATGTTGTCCAAGACCTTTTTTAATAACGTCATCTTCTTCAAATGCATGATAAGCTTCCCATAAACTTGCAGGCAGTACATTGATTCCTTTTTCCCCAAGTTCCTCATCAGACAAGTTATATATATTAAATTCTGTTGGTTCTCCTGGATCAATTTTATGTTTCAATCCATCTAATCCAGCTTCTAACATAGCTGCAAATGCAAGGTAAGGATTACATGAAGGGTCAGGACTTCTATATTCAATTCTTGTCCCTTTTCCACGAGCAGCAGGTATTCTAATTAATGCAGATCTATTTTTAAGACCATAAGCCATATAAACAGGAGCTTCATATCCTGGAACTAATCTTTTGTATGAATTAACAGTAGGAGCTACAACAGCTGATAATGCAGGGGAATGTTTTAACAAACCTCCCATGAAATATAAAGCTTCTTGAGATAAACCATTTTCATTATTTTCATCAGAAAATAGATTTTTGTCTCCTTTGAATAAGCTTTGGTGACAATGCATTCCACTACCATTCACTCCAAAGAATGGTTTTGGCATAAAGGTCACTTTATAACCCATATTATCAACAATAGCTTTAATAGCTTGTTTAAAGGTTATAACTGCATCTGCAGTTTTTAAAGCTTTATCAAATTTAAATGCAATCTCATTTTGACCAGGAGCTACTTCATGATGACTTCCTTCAACCTCAAAACCTAGGTCTTCTAAATCTATAACAAGTTTTCTTCTAAAGTTAGTTCCTTTATCAGTTGGGTCAACATCGAAATATCCTGCATCATCGTGAGGAATATAATTTCCATCTTCGTCTTGATCTATTATGAAAAATTCTGGTTCAGGTCCAATATTGTAACTATATCCTTTGTCTTTAAGTTTTTCTAAAGAACTTTTTAATGTACTTCTTGGGTCACCTTTAAATGGCTTCCCTTCAGGAGTGTATATGTCACAGATAAATCTAGATACTCCTGATTCATCTGGTCTCCATGGTAAAGAAGAAAAAGTACTGAGATCTGGTTTTAATAGCAAATCACTCTCGTGAATTTCGACAAATCCATCAACTGATGATCCATCGAATAACATTCCATCATTGAACAGATCTTCCATATCTTCATCACTTCCGAGAGGAACTGAGATACTTTTTGGAATTCCATTTATATCTACAAATTGTAATCTTACAAATTTAATATTTTCATCATGCATTACTTTAATTGCGTTTCCTATTTCATCTACCATTAAATCTATCTCCCTATTACAATAATTTGACAATAATTTGAACTAGTAAATAAATTTACTGTATATAAGTGCATTACCAAACTTTTTTCATGTTTAATTATATTTTATTTTTATGTAAATATCATTTTCATGGAAATTTATTAGGTAATAAACTATACATTTTAAAATAAGTCTAAAAAATATCCCAATAAATACTAGTTATATAGATAAATAATCTAAATACAGGCCGAATTAAATACAGGTTCAATATAGAAAATGCATACCTATATTTAACTGAACATAGCTATTGTAACTAGAAATTTGCATTTTTTAAAATTATTTTTAAACTTTTTTAAAATTTTTAGTCGTCGGAAGTACATTTCCTTCTAATACCTTATAAATGTTTCTTAATTATTACTTTATAAATAATTTTTAATAATGTTCTAAAAAATAATCATATTTTCTAAAAATAATCCTATTTTTTTAATTACATTAATTACAAATTATAATTTGATTTATATAATAAGTCTCATATTATATTATTATCCTTTTTATTTAATATAAATTTTTATACTTAATTTTTTCTATTAATTCTCTCAAAGTCAACGTTTTCTATTAATCAATTTATACTTAATTTTTTCTATTAATTCTCTCAAAGTTAACGTTTTCTATTAATCAATTTATACTTAATTTTTTCTATTAAATATTATAGTAATAATTTATATAAATTCTAAAAAATGTAATTTTATTTTTAAGTTAATCCTTTAAAAAAGAAGGTATTCTATTTTAGAAACATCAATTTTATTTTCCAAAGAGTTTTTTTACTTTTTTAAGTTCCTTTGGTATATTAATTCTTTGTGGACACATATTTACACAATTCCCACAATCAGTACAAGATGATGCTAGATTTTCTTCATTTAATAATGAAAAATATTGCATTGAGCTTGCTTCAACATTATCTAACATTTTAGCAATATTGTATTCTTTAAAACAAGTGGGAATATCTACTTTGTATGGACAAGGCATGCAATAGCCACATAAAGTACAATCAATGTCTTTTTTTTCTTTATAAGCCATACTAACTTCTTTTATTAAAATTTTCTCTTCTTTAGTTAAAGAGTTAGGATAACCATTGGAAGCTAGAGCAATATTTTCTTTTACTTGATCTAAAGTACTCATTCCACTTAAAATAGATGTTACTCCTTCAATATCCCATAAATATTTGAATGCCCATTCCACATTACTTCTCTTTGTTTTTGCAGTGTTCCACAGTTCATTAATTTCAGGAGGGACATTGTTAACTAGTTTCCCTCCTCGAAGTGGTTCCATAACCACATTACCAAGACCAATACTTGATAGATATTGTAAACCATTTAATCCACTTTGATATGATTCATCTAAGTAGTTCATTTGGGTGAAGACAACATCCCAATCATAAGAGTCTAAAATTTCTAAAAGTAATTCTAATTCATCATGGAATGAGAAACCAATATATTTTACCCTACCATCACTTTGTATTGAATCCATAAATTCAAAAACATCTAAAGAAGTTAAATTTTTCCAATAATCTTCTTTTAATGAATGAAGTAGATACAGATCTATATGATCTGTCTGTAACCTTTTTAATTGTTGATCTAAGAAATATTCCATATCTTCTTTTTTTTCAACTATCCAACTTGGTAATTTCGTAGAAAGTAATACTTTTTCTCGATATCCTGTAGATAAAAATTCTCCGAGAAATGGTTCACTCATTCCTCCTTTATTAAAATCTGTCCCATGATATGAATATGCAGTATCAATAAAGTTTATTCCATTGTCTATACCATAGCTAAGCATTTTTGCAGTTTTTTCTTTATCAATTTGATCATCTTTCCCATTTATTGTAGGAAAACGCATACATCCAAATCCCAAAATTGATACTTTTTCTCCAGTTTGTCCTAAATCTCTATAAAGCATTTCAACACCAATTCACGTTTCTAGTTCCATTTCATGTTTCTAGTTATATGCTATGGCCACTAGATAATGATAGCTGATAGTAATGAATAATAGCTAATAAATAGACAGTAAATTTGACCTAATTAGCTTAAAAGAATTTTACCTTTTTTTTTAAAAATGAAAAAAAGCATAAATATATATTTAAAATTAGTAAATAATCTAATAAATTAGCTCCTGGGACACATATTCATGCTAGGGGCGGGATTCGAATCCGCGGCCTCACGGTATCCCAGGAATTAGTCAGAGCACTGCTTAAAACCCTATGAGCCGTGCGCTCTAACCAGCTGAGCCACCCCCCATACTGATAAAGCCAGATAATCATTTTTTTTCAAATTTATAGATTAGTATAAAATAATATAATTATTATACCAACATACAAGTTAATTATTAATTCACAATCACAATAATAGTATTAAAAATAAGCAATATATAGTTTACTAAAAACTAGAATACATATAAAACTGAAAAATCACCATACTTTTTATAGAATATATGGACTTAGAATAATATCTTTGAAAATAGTTAGTAAGAAGTTAACTATTATTTGAAAAAAATAAGTTATGTATAAAAAAACAATAGATATATAGACTTGTATTTAACTTATTCTTTTTATGTCGTCGAATATGTCAAAATCTTCATCAAAACTAGCTATCTCTTCAATTCCAGTATCTACCATGAAAACATGAGTTAAATTATCAAAAAATCCAATATTATTTTCATGTAAGGTATGATTTAAAGCTTGATTATAATATTCCTTATCATAATTGATGTTCAACTCCTAGTTCATCGATTATTTCTGGGTAGTAATTCACTCCATCTGTTATAATTCCTTTAAGGGGTAAATTATTTAAATTTGTGTGTATGAATTTTTTAACAAATTTTTTATTAAATTTATTGTTGTGTACTAGCTCTTCTGCTATTATCATCTTTGTTTTATTGTCTAAAATAATTAATCTTAAATATAATTCTTTGGATATGAATATGTATTGTTCGTCATAGTGATAAACTCCACTAGGTTTTATATTTGCTTTTTTAAGTTCTTTTTCTATTTTTTCTTCTTCTTTTGTTATGAATTCTTCGTAATTGTTGTCTATGTGGTTTAATATTGTTTGTTTTGCTGGTGCATGGCCATAAAATTGTTCAATTATTTCACTCATTTTTTCTAAAGATATATAATCTATTGAACCAAGGTTAAGTCCTTGTAAAGAGATTTCTTTCATGTAGCAGGAGTTTTTATCCACTAAATCTATATTTGTAATGAAACTTTCCTTGCATTCTTTGCAAAAATATTGCTGTTTTTCAACATCGATACACTTATTTATAGAGATAGGATAGCGTCCATTTGCATTTAATTTCCCTTCACAAAGAGGACAAATCTTATTATAACGTTCATAGCAGAATATTACATCATCATCCATCATTTGAATCATTAAAGGAACAATCAAAGGAGACATATTAGGTTTCAAATAAACAATATTCTTTTCAAAACGCACAAAAACATTAAATATATCATCATTACAAAATTTATATTGGTGGTTATTTTTATTTTTATTGGACATAATAATAAATATATAACCACCAAAAATAAAAAACTTTTTCTAAAATATCATGAACATTTTGGACAAAGACCAATTATGCAATTTTCATAAAATGCAAAACCTAATGAACCTTGTATACAAAATTCTAAACAGAAAAAAACTAAAAATCGAAAAATTAAAAGAAAAAATACTAAAAAACGAAGAAAACTCAAATAAAACCAAAAATAATCAAGGAACAGTTAAAAAAGGAAGAATACTGAAAACTGATAAAAAAAGACAACACTACCACCAAAAAATAAAAAACCTCCAAAAAACAATCAAAGACGATAAAAAAGAAATCAGACAATTAAAAAACGAAATAAAAGAAATAGAAAAAAACATAGATAAAATAAAACTGGTTTTCAACTCTAAAACACTAAAAACATCTAAAAAAAGGTTTAAAAAGTTGGAAGACATGATAGATGAATTACCAGAACCCATCGCTGTTTTCATCAAAAAACTTTCCAAAAACTTTGAAAGATCCATAAACCACATCAAAAACAAATTTTTACCCAATACCAACAATCTTTTAGAATGCTACATAGGAGTAACCCTACCAAGATACCTGAAAAAAAGATACAAAACACTACACGGCATTAAAAAAAGATTACAACTATCAAAAATCCGATGGATAAAACGAAATGTCCTACCATAAAAAAAACATCATCATGAACAAAATAGACAAAGACCAATCATAGCTAACATTTTCAATTTTGTGTAATTTTCTTCATTATAGATATGGAGATTTACTCTTTTATTGCTATTTTCATTCATATTAAATCCCTTCCATATATTTTATTATTATTTTATTTTTTCTACTTTATAAAATTATTGCACATTTAAGATAATTATATTAATTAAGATTTTTATACCATATAATTTTCTCTAAAAAGTGAGGTTTCCTAAAAATGAGGTTTTAAAATGTTAAAACTATATAATTACAAAGCAAAAGTAACCAAAGTAATTGATGGCGACACAATTGAATGTGATGTTGATTTAGGATCCAATGTATATATACATGAAAAATTCCGACTAAACGGAATAAACACTCCAGAACTAACTGGATCAGAAAAAGAAGAAGGAAAGAAAGCTAAAGAAATTGTTACATCTGAATTACTCGATAAAGAAATAATTATCAAATCAGATAAACCATTGAAAACTGATAAATATGGTAGATGGTTAGCTACAATTTATTTAGATGGAATTAATTATAATGAAACACTATTAGAAAGAGGAGTAGCGAAAAATATTGATTAAATATAATTTATAATATATCTACTTAATATTCTTGATTTTTTATTTTTCTTGGATTTCTATTAAAGATTCTATGATGTGGCTGTTAATCTCTAAAATATTTTTAGCTTCATCTATTAATTTAGTATATTCATTTTCTAGGTCGTGATATAATACTTCTTTTCTACCTTCAAATGATTCTAAGCTTAATTTTAATCTTACATCTTCTGGATATTCTTTCATTAATTCTTTTTTCTTATATATTCTCTCATTAACTTTCGCAATGTCTTTTTTAATATCATTAATATTTTTCATAAAATCCCTCCTTTTTCATAACTTTATTTTAATCATGCCTTTTTCATCTTCAGTCTTTTTAAAGTTTTCTTTTGAATGCTTGAATAAATCCAACCAATATTCTTTATCTGCCAAATAGTCGTCATACAATGGATCGTCTTCCGTGGTTTTATATATCGGATACCAATCACAACAATAAACCTCCTTAATATTGAAAGTTTTATTTTTAACTTTTTTTAAGGCTTTATGTCTATTTATATTCTTTTCAATTTGTTTTATGGCTTCATTTTGTGCAAAAGCATACTCTGCTGAATTTAATGTAGATAAATCAAATACTATCACAAAATCTATATCTAAAGGGTTAATTTTATTAGTAGTGAAACTACCATTTATTACATAAATTAGTTCTTTTTTAATACCTAATTTTAAATATTCCACATATTCAACAAATCCTTCAAAGCGACTTTTTCTACTTTTAGAGTCTTTGAAATCATTGACAAATCTTTCTTTAAACTCATCAATTGAACAAAAATGACATCCTTGTGGTAAATATCCTTCTTCTGTGAAATTTGGTATCATGAAACTATATCCTTCATATTTAATGTCTAATCTATTTTTTACTATTTAGTATTATGGTTTCAATAGTTAATATATTTTTTCTCAAAATATTAAATTTTTCTTAAAATGTTAAAAAACATAAAAACACTTAGTTTTTCTAGCAATATCCATACCAAATACAACTTTTTATAGCTATTTTCACTTATTTATATATTGTGCTACTATTTCCATAGTAGAAATAGTAGTACTTATATACTATCAAAATAAATAATATAATAAGTCAGTTATGAGGTGCTTTAGTTTGATTTTTAACATCGTCCCATGTTTGTATGTCTTTGACTCGTGTTCTTGTAATTAGAGTGTTGTATTGTATCATTTTTGGCATTTTAATATCGTATTCTTTAAAAAGAGCACGAAACATTAGCATTTTATGTTTTTTAGTACTTTCAGCAATTTCTCTACTTTCCAAATAATTATTATATACAAGTTGGCATGAGTTAATTTTTCTTTCAGATAAATCTAATATCTGGGGATTCCCTTCTTCATTGTTAAACGGTTGTTCTTCTTTTTTTGCTTCAGCTATTAATTCTGAAGGTGTTTTCCCAATTAGTTCGTATATTTCTCTAAAAACAACATTATATTTTCTAGTGCTCGATTTACCTATTTTTCTTCTTTGAACCAATTGCATTAATTTTACATCAGTTTCACAAAATTTCATTATTTTTCACAATCCCTTTAATTTTCTTCTATAATTGTGAAAAATAACTATGAGCTTATAAAAATAAAAAAAGAATGTTTTCCTGGGACTTATTCATTATGCCGGGGGCGGGATTCGAACCCGCGGCCTCACGGTATCCCAGGAATTAGTCAGAGCACTGCTTAAAACCCTATGAGCCGTGCGCTCTAACCAGCTGAGCCACCCCGGCAGCTGACTATTGACTATCAGTATATTATTACATTTAAAGTTTTCGATTAATATATCTTTCTAATAAGAACCATTAATTATTATCACTAGTTTTTTATAATTCTCTTTTTATAATTATGTGGATAATAATATAAAAACATGCTATAATGAAGTCACAGTTATTTATAAGAGATGTTGTCTATTTATATAATTTATTGATATTAGAAATATATGCTCAGCTTGAGAATTTTTGAGAATTGTTATAAATTATTTAAATAATAATAGCTATATATTTATTTTCAACATATTTCCATCATTAACAATATTTTTATAATTAGGTGTAGAAAATGAAGGTAAGTAAATCATTTGAAGCTTTTGCAAAAAATGCTCCCCAATTCCATGATGCTTGGATGGAAGTAGTACAAAAATTAGATAAAGCAAGTAAATTAGATAAAAAAACAGAAGAATTGGCATATCTTGCTGTAATGGCAGCAACACGACTTGAAAGTGGAATACCATTTCATGTAAAAATGGCAAAATCACATGGGGCAAGTCGAGATGAAATTATTAGTAGCATTTTAGTTGGATTACCTGCAGTAGGTAATATTGTTATACAGGCATTACCTATAGCTCTTGAAGCCTATGATGAAGATTAAATAAGCCTAAAACTGATTATTTATTTTCATTATATATTTTCCATTTTTATTATTTTTTCAGTTATTAGAGATAGCTATTGATATTTTTTTTAATTTTAAAAATCTAAGCTAAATAAAGTTTAATTTAATAAATACTATTATAAAATCTTTGTTTTAAAGATATTTATTATAATAAATATTATATTATAAAATAATAGATTATTATAAAATAAAAACTATAAACAATATCTAAAATAACATTATTTAAAAATTTCATCTTCAATTTTATAAATCAAAATAGGATAGTTAATAAAATAGGATAATTAATAGTATAGAATATACTAAATATTAATACATACAAAATATTAATATACTATTTCAAATGTTTATGTTTCATGGAAAATTATTATTTATCAATATCATTAATTTGAAAATTTATAATAATAATAGTAATTAATTTGAAAATTTCATTGTTTATAATCTAAATTGTTTAACAATATTAATTATGGTGATCATGTGTCAAAAAGTTATGAAAATTATGCAACCTCAAGTAAGGTTAAAGATATGTCTCTTGCTGATGAAGGCATTAGAAAGATAAAATGGGTTCAAAAACATATGCCTGTTCTTGAACATATTAAAAAAGAATTTGAAAGGACAAAGCCATTTGAAGGAATAACAATAGGGTCTTGTCTTCACCTTGAACCTAAAACTATAAATCTTGGACTTACATTACAAGCAGGAGGGGCGGAAGTAGCTATGACTGGTTGTAATCCTCTTTCAACTCATGATGATGCAACAGCTGGAGGTGCTGCTTTAGGCTTAAACATGTATGGTTGGAGAGAAGAAAATGAAGAAGAATACTATGAAACTATAAATGATGTTCTTGATCATAAACCAGATATAATTATTGATGATGGGGCAGACATGATTTTAGTTCTTCATCAAGAAAGAAAAGAACTTCTTAAAAAAGTAAAAGGAGCATGTGAAGAGACAACTACTGGAGTTCATAGGCTTGATGCGATGCATAAGGATGGGGCTTTAAAAATCCCTCTTGTTGCTGTTAATGATGCATATACAAAATATCTCTTTGACAATAGATATGGTACTGGTCAATCCACATTTGATGCTATTATGGGGACTACTAATATGTTAATAGCTGGAAAAACTATAGTTGTATGTGGTTATGGTTGGTGTGGTCGAGGTGTAGCTACTCGAGCATCAGGTCTTGGGGGAAATGTGATTGTAACTGAAGTTGATGCTATACGTGCATTAGAGGCGAAAATGGATGGATATAGGGTAATGAAAGTTACTGAAGCAGTAAAATACGCAGATTTAATTATAACTGTAACTGGAAATATAAATGTTATCAGTGGAGATGACTTTAAATATATGAAAGATGGGTGTATGTTGGCTAATTCTGGACATTTCAATGTTGAAATCAATAGAGGGGATTTAGAACATCAATCAATAGCTGTTGAACAAGTTAGAGAAAGTATTGAACAATTTACAACCAAAGATGGAAGGAAAATATATCTTCTGGCTGATGGGAGACTTGTTAACTTGGCTGCAGAAAGAGGTCAAGGACATCCTGCAGAAATCATGGATTTGAGTTTTGCAGCTCAGGCTCTATCTGCAAAATATATCCTTGAAAATGACTTAGAAGTTGGAGTTATAAAAGCTCCAGATGAACTTGATTATGAAATAGCAGGATTGAAACTTAAAGCTATGAACATAGAAATCGATAGTTTAAGTATTAGGCAAAAAGAGTATTTAGATGATTGGCAAGAAGGAACATGATTGAAAATAGCTATTATGCTCTTTTCAATTTTATTATTTTATTAGATTAGTAATTACTCACATTACCATATTTTTAGCAATTAATCATGGTATCAGATGTTACTATTAATCCTAATATTATTTATTAATCATAGAATACATTAATAGCATTATAAAAGAATATTATAAATTGCAATATCTTTTTCATAAATATCAAATTTCGTCTTCTAAATAATATCATTTTGTAAATTAATATCATCTTCTAAATAATATTATTTTATTATAATGGGTTATAGATTAAATGTCTTATTTCAGATGCATTGACAAAGGAAAGGGACCAATAAAGCTGTTTATTGGAGGACTTCATGGAAATGAAGGAAAAACCACAATTGATTTTCTTAAATCATTGAAAACTAATGATTTCTCCAATGGAAGAATTTTAATCTATAATTTTGATAAAACTCCTTATGTTTCCACTTTAAAAGAGGAATATTACTCGTCAGCTATTGGAAAGAAGTTAATAGCTATTATAAAAAGATATAAACCTGATTTTTATACAGAGCTTCATTGTTATAATCTTAAAAATTATAAAAAATTAATTTCAAATTCAAGAAGAACAATAGAAGGTGTTCCTCCTTTAATAGAACTTAGAAATCATGTTTTAATGAGTTCTGTTTCTCCATTAATTAGAATGAAATATTTTGATAGAAATACTGTTTGTAAAACTTTAGAAATCCCTTGTTTAGATGAGCAATTTTTAAAGAGCTATCCTGACAATCAAAATACCACTCATGTTAGAGATAATAATCAAATCAATTCTACTGATTTTAATATGGAATCATCTTTTAAAATTTATTTAGATATTCTTAAAATAATTGCTAAATCTAATAATAGAAGCGAATTTGAAAATAAAATGAAAGATATTTATCCAGAACAAGTAAGATTAGCTACTGAGTTTGCAAAAGATATTTTTGGAGAATATTTTCCTCCTTTTTAAATAAATTCCATATAGCTAGTGAATTTATACTAATTATTGTAAATATTACTTAAAAAATAATTTTAAAATTTTAATCAGGTTTTAAGTAATTAATAATTAGAAATAATAATTTTAAAATTTTAATCAGGTTTTAAGTAATTAATAATTAGAAATAATAATTTTAAAATTTTAATCATGTTTTAAGTAATTAATAATTACTCTGTTGTATTTACTTGTATCCAACTACAACTGCCACATGATGGACAAGGAGCAAGTACATTAATAGTGCCATCTATCTCAATTTCTTTACTACAATCACCGCACTGATAAACTCCTTCAGTGGGTCGATCACCACAATTATAATCTGTCATATTTAATTCACCTTCCCTTTTTAAAATTAATATCATTGTATAATATTTATGTTTTTTATACTTTATACAATTTTTCTTAATTTTTTTTATTTATTATAATTATTTAAATCATGGTATGACTTTAATAATTGTTTTTCAAGTAATTTGATCCAATACTTGAAGTTAAAAGGATATGGAACCTTAATTTCATTTTCATCTAATTATTAATAATCAAGCAGTGATTTAATAAAGTCAAAGTCAAAATAATTAAATATTAATTTATCAATAATGGAGTGATCTGTTTCTAAATTTATTTAAACCAATCTTCTAAGCTTTTTTGAGTAGTGTTTAATTTTCCCATCTTTTTAATAGCACTTAGAACTCTTTCTTCTGAAAAATCGTGTTGAACGCACATATAATCTATGATTCCTTCTTTATCTACAGATTTCCATTTGATTTCGTAATCTTTATTTATTTCTGGATTTAAAAAGATATTTCTAAGTTCATCAATATCTAAATCTAAATTAATATTTTTTTCTTTGAGATAACTTTCTAAATTAGATTTTTTCATTATTTTAAGTCCAGTTTTAGAACCCACTCCTTTAATCCCTTTATTGAAATCAGTTCCAACCATGAGAGCTACATCAATCAATTGTTCTCTTGAAACGCTTAGCTGTGATAATGTTTTTTTAAGTTCTAAATATTCTAAATCGGACAGATTTCCACTTATAGTCAAATTTCTAATGATTTTTGGAGAACCAAAAAGCAAACAATCGTAATCTTGTGAAGCTACTCCCCATGCATCACCTTTTCTTACCATATATGCAGCTTGAGCCTCTCCTTCTCCAAAAGATTGAACATAGGGAATGCCCATAAATTCTAATAGCTTTTTAGAAGAGTCGACTATATATGGGGACATTCTTGAAGATCTTGTTGCAAATTTCCTAGCTTTCGCTTCATTACCCTCTTTCAATGCTTTTTTCCATTCTTTTTCTGCATTTTGCCGAATTTCTCTTCTTTGTTCTACGGTGTTTCCTTTGAATTCGGATGGCTTTCCATCAAAAACATAAATAGGTTTTATTCCTTTTTCAACAATAGATGAAGTTCTGTAAAGTATTCCACTTAAGTGAGATGTTACATTTCCTTCTTTATCCATAAGGGGAGTACCATCTCTTTGTCTTATACTTGATAAGAATTGATAAATTGTATTAGCTCCATCAATAGCTATAATTTTCCCATCCAAATCTTTTAAATTAATCTTTTCAGGAGATATTATATCTTTGAATTTAACACCCATTCTTTCACCTGTTTTAGTTTCTATGTATTCAACCTAATGTCCTAACTCAATCTTTGAAGTAATCTAAAGGAAATGTTTCTTTTATCCAGATTAGTACTTCATTTTTTCTAATTATTTTGTAATCTCTAGTTAATAAATTAGCATCACTATTAAATAGTTCTTTTAATTCATCATTGTTTGGCTCAATAGCTACATTTCTAATTTCTCTTCTAGATTCAATGTTATATTTTCTAAGTATTCTTCCTATTGGAATGTCTGCTGAAATTAAATCTTTTTTAAAGTTTTCATCTAATCTTTTTAAAGGAATGAAAGATATGGCGTGAATAAGTGGTTTATCATCTTTATGCATTAAAACAACACGATAATTAATATCTTCTCCTTCTTCAATATTAAGAAATTCAGCTATTTTGCTATCTGCTTTTTTAAATTCTTGAGCCAGAGTTTTAATAGCTATTTTTCCATTTAAAACATCTAAAATTGTTGTCACAGACCCATCAGTAGCCAGAAGTATTTTTTGAGTGTTAGAAAGTTCACTATTTTTTTCTAGCTTTTTTATTTCAGTGAGGATGTTCACATCTACTTCTCTTCCATTCATAATTAATCTCTATGTATTTTGTTTATTGTTAGTTTATATCTTAAGAATTTTATTCATGAGTTGAATTTATTAGAGCTTTTAGGTTTCTTCTTTATTTTTTAAATTTTATTTTATGTTTTCAGGACTTTCTATATATCCTTGAATAGCTGAACTTGCAACTACTCCTGCATTGGATAAATACACTTTAGATTCTGGATCTCCCATTCTACCTTTAAAGTTTCTATTGGTAGTGGAAATACTAACTTCTCCAGCGGATAGAACTCCCATGTGGGCTCCTAAACAAGGACCGCAGCCAGGATTACATATAATAGCTCCAGAGTCTAGAAAAGTTTTTAGAATTCCTTTTTGCATTGCTTTATCATATATTTCTGCAGAAGCGGGAGATATAATCAATCTAACATCAGTATTCACTCTATTTCCTTTTAATACTTTTGCAGCTTGTTCAAGATCTTCTAATCTTCCATTTGTACATGAACCAATGAATCCTTGGTCAATGTGAGTTCCTTCTACTTTTGATATATTTTTCACATTATCTACATTATTAGGACAAGCTATTTGAGGTTCCATATCTGTTATATCAAATGAGAATTCTTTTTCATAGATACTATCCTTATCAGATTCTAATATTTTAAATTCATTTTTTCCTTTCCCTGTTTTATTTTTAAGGAATTCAAGAGTGGAATTATTAAGATTCATTATTCCATTTTTAGCTCCCATTTCAATAGCCATATTACAAATTGTCATTCTACTACTCACATCTAAATTGTCTATTGTTTCACCAGTAAATTCAGTTGTTTTATAACTTGCACCATTAGCTCCAATTTTTCCTATTATTCTGAGTATGATGTCTTTAGAAGTGACATTCTGACTTAATTGTCCTGTTACATCTATTTTAAATGCTTCTGGAACCATAAACCAAGTTTTTCCTGTAGCATAGACCATAGCCATATCTGTAGCCCCCATCCCTGTTGAAAATGCTCCAAAAGCCCCATAAGTACAAGTATGGGAATCAGCCCCCACTATTATCTTACCTGGCTCAACAAGGCCCATTTCAGGAAGTACTTGATGACAAATTCCCTCGCCATGTGAATAGAATTTTGTTATTCTTTGTTCTTTAACAAAATTTCTAGCTACTTTCTGAAATTCTGCTGATCCAATTGTGTTAGCTGGAACATTGTGATCAAAAACAATAGCTATTTTTTCATTATCCCAAACACAGTCAGATATTTTTTCAAATGTTTTAATAGCTGGAGGAGAAGTTCCATCATGAGACATAGCTAAATCTACTTCTACTTCTATGATATCTCCAGGATTAACTTCTTTCCCTACTGAATTTGAGAGTATTTTTTCTGTAATATTCATGTTAATTATTATCCTTCAATAGAATCTTTATGAATCAGAGGACTTTGATACTTAAGGATCTGCTGGACCTCTAATGGTCTTAATGATTTCAGAAAAAACTTTATCATCGATATATGTTCCTTCTTCTCTATTTTTTTTCACTTCTTCAACTATTTTACATAGTTCAGATTTAGTTACTTCAAATCCACATTCATCAAGTTTAGCTTTAACTGCTCTACAACCAGAATGTTTCCCTAATACCAATTGACGTTGTTGTCCAACCATTTTAGGAAGAAATGGTTCGTAAGTAAGTGGTTCTTCTATTACAGCATCTACATGAATTCCAGATTCATGTCTGAATATGTTTCTACCCACTATTGGTTTGTTAGAATGAACTTTTAATTTTGTATATTTTTCAACTAGATTAGACAGTTCTTGGATATATTTTATTTTAAACCCTAAATCCACACCATATATAATTTTTAAAGCCATAACAAGTTCTTCCAGAGACGTATTTCCAGCACGCTCACCAATTCCATTCACTGTTGTAGAGATAACATTTCCACCAGCTAATAATCCAGATATTGCATTAGAAAGAGCCATTCCAAAGTCATTGTGGCAATGTAAACCGATATCTGTCTTTATGGATTTTTTTAGTTCTTTTACTAAGAAATCCATTCCTTGAGGACTTATGGCTCCAACAGTATCAGCTATATGCACTCTATCTGCACCATATTCTTCTGCTTTTTTATATATTCTTTTTAAAAAGTCAAGATCAGTTCTAGTGGCATCTTCAGCTGAAAATGCTACAAAAAGTCCATGATCCTTTGCATACTCTATTGAATTCATACAGACGTTAAGGGCTTGTTCTCTCCCTAAGTTCATTTTATGTTCTAAATGAATGTCAGATGTTCCCATGAAAGTTATTACTCCGTCAACATCACAAGAGAGAGCTGCATCAATGTCCTCTTTTTTAGTTCTAGCTAATGATATTACCTGAGCATTTAAACCTTCATTAGATATGGTCTTAACAGCTTCTCTTTCTTGGCTTGATACAATAGGAAATCCAGCTTCTATCTGGTGTATTCGCAATTCATCAAGTTTTTTAGCTATTTCTAATTTTTCATATGGACTTAGACAAACATCAGGGGTTTGCTCACCATCCCTAAGAGTGGTATCATAAATTGTGATTTTTTTTGGAAACTTTAATTTAGCTTCTTTATTAAAAGGACTTACGTAATATTGCAATTCATTCACCTAATTGGTCTTTAAATCAAACTATATCCATTATTTAATATTACATGATTTTTTCATGAATTAATTATAATTATTTACAATATAAAATTATTTTAATATAATCATTTTATCTAATCATCTTCTTAGTAATCATAATACATTATGAATATTATTAGTCATTATAAATATCTTATAAATCTTAGTAATCATTATAAATATCTTATAAATACATTATAAATATATTAATAAATTTTAGTAATCATTATAAATATCTTATAAATATTTAAAAAAATATTTGAAATTTTATCCAATGAATTTTATTTAATCAACTAATTTTATTATTAACTTTATAAATTTTTTATCAATTTAAATATTAATTAAAATTAATCTATAGCTTCTTTTAAATACTATATTTGTAAGTTCATTTCTTAAATATTTGATGATTTTAAAAATATTCTAATATAGATTAAATCATAATATAAAATAAAATTTATTATAAAAAATTTAATTAAAAATTTCATTTTCACTGTATTACAATTTATATCCGCAACTTACACAGCAGAATATTGTTTTCCCATTTTTAGACCCACATTCTTTCATGTAACCACCACAAAGAGGACAATTAACATCTTTATCAACAACCAGGTCTTTTATTTCTTTATTCATTATATCTACTCTTTTTTAATTATATTATATTCATATTTTTGTTCATTCTCTTTATAATAATTGATTAAAATTATTAATTTAAAATTATAATACTTTTGAGATGATTTATTCATTAAGAACTTTATCAAATTGACTATATTTATTTAATTTAACAATAATTCAATCACTAGGTTTTTCATAATATTTTTCAATTGTCCATGTTAATATATTCATTATATATTCATTATTTATTTTATTAATAAATTATTATAAATTATTATAAATTATTATAATTAATTAATCAAGAATTTTTCTAAAGAATTCTTAATAAAAAATAAATCTACAAAATAAACTAATTAATAGCTTAATTTTTTAAAATAATGAGAAAAACTCCTTAATTTAATTATTTTAAATTCTAAAAATACTGTTTCGTGATGATATTGGAATTTATCTTTTTTTAATCTCAGTATGAGTCATGGCAAAAAGTCAAATTTCTAGAAAAATAATTAAAAATAATTTCCATATTTATTATTTTAAAATAAAGAAATTCAAAATTTGTGCAATAAGACTTTTTGCCACGGCTTAGATAGTGGATTTCTTTTTATTAATCCAGTAATTCATTATAGTGTCTTAGTTAAAAATTTTTATAAATTTCAGGTTTAGGATTTTTATATAAATCTTTTAGAAAATTCTTAAAAATTTGTTATGATAAGTATGAATTCATAATTTTTAATGTAACTTTATAAATTTTTGAGTAAACCCAACATATTCCTCCTTTTTTCTATTCTATTATTTGTTTTTCTGTGTGTGTTTATAATTGTTTTTTGATCATTAGATTCATCAAGACAGCTATTTAATAATTTAAGAATTTTTCGTGATATTTACTTAAATGAAAAGAATCAGTGGAAAATTAGATAATGGCTTAGATAGGTTATTTTTGTAAAAGGCTTGATTTTTTTGTTTATTTTTTTGTTTTTTTGTTTGTGTGTTCTTTGTATGTTTAGGGGGGGGGGGGGTAGTCTATGGTTTTGTTCTTGCTTTGTGGTTTCTCTTTGTTTTTGTTTTGGGGTGTGTAGAAGTGATATCTTTATATATGGGTAATTGCTATAAGTATGTTTGTCCAGTAGTTAAAAGTTAATAGTTTAATAGGATACTAACTGTTCTTTAGATGACTAACAAGTTTTTTCTATTTATTGATAAAGGTAATAGTTAGTAGTTGATTGTTAAGCATTTTTTTAGTTTTTGATATATAGCTGGATGGTATGTTGAGATATATATTATATTTTAATGATGAGGTGAAAGATATTATGAATAAGTTTAGAAAGACGTCTTTTGTGATGGTCTTATTGTTGCTTTTTGCTTTGTTGGTAATGGTTGGTTTATCAACTAGTTTTGCAGCAGATCGTAATATTACTAATACGACTGATGGTGGTATTAGTGGTGCTGTTAATAGCTCTCTAGCTAACGATAAGATAATAATGTCTGATGGTGTTTATTCAGGCAACAATAACAAAGACATAATAATAAATAAGAATTTAACCATTACAGGTTCTAATAAAGCCAACACAGTAATTGATCTAAGTGGTGGTAGTAAGTTATTCACAATTAACTCAGGTGTGAGACTAATACTACAGAATCTAACAATAAAGAACGCAATAATTGGTAATAATAGCTATTTAATAAATAATGATGGTTATCTAACAATAGAAAACTGTGTAATTACAGATAATAGTTTATCATTTAATATTCGTGAGAACACAACCTATACAAATAATGATGTGTTGGAAAATGATAGTTTTGAATCTGGTTACCTTATTGGTAATAATGGACAAATGAACATAATCAATTCAGCATTCATTAACAATAACATGAACATAAACTACCAATACTATCAGAATGTTCCTTATACTAATACTACTATTTTGTATTTTAATAATACAATTTATAATAGTAGTGTTGTTGGTTCTGGCTTCATTGTTAATAAAGGCAGGCTTAATATCACAAGATCAGAATTCACAAACAACACAATAAAAACAACAGTGAACAGAGAATACAACTGGAACAACGACCAAAACATAAATATCAATCTTCGAAATCCTAATGGTGAACTTGTTATTGGAGATCAAAGTACTGATTATGTTTATGCAATGATTGTTAATACTGGTGATTTAATTATCACACAATCCAACTTCCAAAACAATATCAACAGCTATAATGAGACAAGAAACTACAACAAAAACACAACAATAACCATAAATGGCGGCACTGGTAAAAAAACCATAGTTGCTAGTATTTATAATCTAATATACTCTAATAGCAATCTAGAAGTAAATAACTCTAATTTCACTAACAATGGCTACAACATCATAACATATGTAAGCAACAACCTTAACTATAAGAATACATTTACTAATGCTGGAACAATTTATATAACTACTCTTGCTAACAGTACTGCTAGTGTTGATATTGTTAATTCCACTTTCGAAAACAGCACAGCTGATGATAGTGGAGGAGCATTTTATATAACTACTCTTGCTAATGGTACTGTTAGTATTGATATTCTTAATTCCACTATTGTAAACAACACCGCAACTAATGCTGGTGGAGGAGTTTTTGTAGCTAGTGGTGATAACGGTATTGTTAATATGGATATTGCTAATTCCATTTTTGAAAACAATAAAGTAACTGGTTCTGGTGGAGCAGTTTATTTTACTGGTACTGGTAATCTTAGAGCTGATATTGTTAATTCCACTTTTGAAAACAACACCGCAGCTTATGCGGGAGGAATAGCTATAACTACTCGTCCTAATGGTAATACTAGTGTTGATATTCTTAATTCCACTTTTAAAAGTAATGCAGCAACTGGTGGAGGAGCAATTTATGTAAGTACTGGTGATAATGGTACTGTTAGTATTGATATTGTTAATTCCACTTTTGAAAACAACACCGCAACTAATACTGCTGGAGTATTTAGTGTAAGTACTGGTGTTAATGGTACTGTTAGTATTGATATTGTTAATTCCACTTTTGAAAACAACACCGCAGCTCATGGTACAGTATTTAGTGTAAGTACTGGTGTTAATGGTACTGTTAGTATTGGTATTGTTAATTCCACTTTTGAAAACAACACCGCAACTAATACTGCTGGAGCAATTTATGTAGGTACTGGTGTTAATGGTACTGTTAGTATTGATATTGCTGATTCTACTTTTACTGGTAATAATGCTAGTAATGGTGGTGGAGCAGTTTATATACGTCCTGATGGTACTACTAATGTGAATGTCACTAGATCTAACTTTATAAACAATAGTGCAGGCTATGGTGGAGCAATATCTATAAATAATTACGGCAGTGGTACTGCTAATCTGAATATTATTGATTCTACTTTCACCAGCAATAATGCCATTAATACAATAGATATAAATTCAGCTACTGGTGGCATAAGTAATGTGAATATTACAGGCTCCATTTTTGTAAGTAATTCTAATACTAATGGTGTTATTTTTGTTAATTCTCCTACTCCTAATGTGAAAGTGAATTATAATGTGTTTTTTAATCAGACTACTCCTATTACTTCTAGTAGTGTGAATAATAATGTGAATGCTGATTATAATTACTATGGTTACAACAGCATACCATCAACTATGAGTAATATAGTTGTGAATAGCTACTATGTGCTTGGTATTACTAATATGAGTGATTTAAGTGGTAATTATTCTGTTGGTGATTTATTAGAATTTAATTATACTGTGTATTTGAATGGTTCTAGTGATAGTACTGGTTCTGATTTATTACCTTCTATGAATGGTGTTTATTGGAATGGTACCTTTTTCAAAGAGTTTGGTTTAAGCAATTCTGGTGTGATTGAAGTTCCTATTCAAACTATTGCTAATCCAGATATAGTCTTTAAAAACTCAAATGGCACTATCATTGGTAGCTTCACACTAACCGGAGGAAGTATTAGTAAAGGTAATATTACTAATATTACTGTTGATCAACTAACTATTGTAAATAATACTGTGGCTGATGTGGTTTTACATATCAATCCCAATATTGGTGGTTTATCACCTATCACATTCGAAGTTACTATTGATGGCCAAAGTCGGAATGTTACATTTGTTAATGGAACTGGAGTATTTACTGGATTTAATTATGGTCAACTTGGAAATCAAAACTTATCAATAAGCTTTGCAAGTACAGATGATTATAATGCTACAAGTACTAATCTTAACACTAGTTTTAAAGATAATGTAAACTTAGACGTTACAGCTAATGATGTCACCTATGGTGATAATATTACTATAGTGATTAATGCAACTACACCTAATGGCACAGCTATCCTAGATGGAATTTATGAAGTAATCATAAACAACATAACTTACAATGTAACATTTGTTAATGGCATAGGCAGAGTAAATATCACTGGCTTAGATGCAAATGAATACACATATACCATATTATTTAAAGAAAACAACTATTACACAGAATCCGATGATAATGTGAATTTCATTGTCAGTAAATCAGGAACTATAGTTAATGTTGAGTTACCTAGTGATGCTGTTTATGGTGAAAACTCCACTATTGCTGGTAATATCACTGATGCTAATGGTAACTTAATAAATGGAACATACAATATCACAGTAACCATCAATGGCGTAGAATACAATGTAACTGTTATCGATGGATTATGGAGTTTAACAATACCTAATACAAAGTCAGGACTATCTAACATAGATATATCTTTCTTTGGAGATAATAACTACAATAATGCAACAATAGCTACTAACTACACTGTTAATTCAA
>NZ_LWMW01000100.1 GCF_001639285.1 Methanobrevibacter cuticularis
CTTAAAAAACAAATCAGACGAAATACTAACACATAAACAATTAAAAATCACCACAATCATTGAAAAATTAGAAAACAACAAATCCACTAATCAAAACCCTAATGAATATTATCTCAAATCATGTTTTCCCCACAAAAACAAAAAAAATGATTATAAAAGACTTAAAAAAATATGCAGAAAAACCTAAAATGTCAAAAAAAATATGAAAAAGAAAATAAAAAAAAGCTTGAAGAAATATTAGAAATAGTCTACAGCGAACTTTTAAAACCTCTAAAAAAACCTGTTTAAAAAAGAAATTGAAATAGTCATTGTTTTAGACAATTACCCAGTCCATCACGCTAAAATATTGAAAAAAACTTCTAAATACCTTAATATAACTCTTATACATTTACCACCATACTCCCCTAAGCTTAGCCCCATTGAACAGGTCTGGAGAACCATAAAAAAAGAATTATCCACAGAATTTATCGAAAGTGAAGAATTTCTAATTGAAAATTTTGAAAAATGGTTTTATGAAAATATTGACAAAAAGTCATATACAAAAAAAATGGATTGATAAATTCATATTTGACATAAATAACGATCTATTAATCGTAGAAATGTGCGAATCTGCAGTTTTAACACCATAAAATAAATCATGAATCCTTTTATAATTTATTTTCAAACTTTTCAAAATAAACTATAGCTAAAAAATAAAAGAATATATAAAAATTTTTTATTTAAATTATTTAAAAATTAGTTTTTAAATCAATTCTTTAATCAATAACAGTATTTAGTTTTATTTTATCTGACATACTTTCGACTTAATCAAAACTAATTGTACCTTCTAATTCAGAGAATGATTGTTGATTTAGCTTTATATCAATTTCATCAATGGAATAATTTTGTTCATTGATATTAATACCATTTACTATACCGACATACTTGTCTTGTTTATCCACGACACTCATGCCTAATATTTTTAGTATATTCATTTCATCCAACTCCTCTTTTTTAGTATAGATATTTCTAGATTAAATAGCTTTTTCTATCATGAAAACGTAATTGTTACATTACTATTTTAAGATATTTAAATTTTCACCGAAGATGAGAAGTTTTTAATTAATCTATAAAAATTAATTACATAAAGTTGATTTCTTGCAGTTAATTTTTTAAAAAAGCTATTATATTTTTAGGTAAACCAAAACCTTTTATATAAGTTTTTATATAGAAGTAATAAGATTAATTATAATTAACTATCATAATTATTTAATTATAATAATTATAACAATAATAAGAATAATTATAATAACAATAAGAATAATTATAACAATTAATATGACTATTATTATTTATAGTAATACTAATCTTTTGATAAAAAAGATTACTAAATACTTAATGAATTTTTAGCTAAAAAATTATAAATATCTTTTTGAGGGATTTTTCATGGCGAATAAAGAGATAAGTGAAAATATAGAAGAATATTTGGAAGTTCTATATAAATATGGAAATAAGAATAATTATGTTTCAACTACAAAAATCTCTAAAAAATTAAATATAGCTCCAGGTAGTGTTACACAGATGCTTAAAAAATTGGAAAAACTAAACTATATAAGCTATTTTCCTTATAAGGGAGCTATTTTAACAGATGAAGGAATGAAAATAGCTCAAAAGATTACACGGAAACATAGGATACTTGAAAGATTTTTAGCGGACATACTTAAAATTAAAAAAGAAAATATTCATATTCAAGCTTGTGATATGGAACATTCATTATCTGATGAGGCTGAAAGAGCTATGTGTCATATGTTAGAACATCCTGATTTATGTCCTGGAGATAAACCAATTCCAGCATGTGATCTTGATTTCAATAATTGTGAAGAATGTAAAACTGAATCTGGTGATATTGAAGAAATTGGTGTTCGTAATGATAGCTTAGTATCGCTTGCTCAACTTTATGCCAATGAAAAAGCTGAAGTATCGTTTATTCGTGGAGATACTAATGTTTTAAAAAAATTAATGACTATGGGAATAGCTATTGGTACAGTAATATGTTTTGAAGAACTAAATGAAGTTAACAATATTTTTAAAATTACTGTTAAGGATTCTATAATAGAAATCCCTAGAAATGTAGCTAACAATATCTTCGTGACTCTTATTAGCTGATTTGTTAATGAAAACAGTAATTGATTATTAACAAATCCTATGGAAATGAATTTATTAATAACAACTAGTATAGCAATGAATTTTTTAATTTTAAATTATCTGGGGGAATTTTATAACAACTAGAGAAATAATATCATGGAATGTAAATGGAATCAGAGCAGTTCTTAGGAAAGGATTTTGTGATTGGTTCAAAGTAGCAAGACCTGATGTTCTTTGTCTTCAAGAAACTAAAGCAAGACCTGAACAAATTCCTAGAAAGTTGAAAAGTATTCCTAATTATCATAGCTATTTCAATTCTGGTGAAAGAAAGGGATATAGTGGAGTGGCTACTTTTAGTAAAGCTAAACCAAAAAATCAAATAAATGGATTTAATATTCTAAAATTTGATACCGAAGGTAGAGTTCAAAGATCTGATTTTGATGATTTTATACTTTTGAATATATACTTCCCTAATGGTGGTATGAGTGATGAAAGATTACAATACAAACTTCAATTTTACGATGCATTTCTCACATACACCAATAATTTAAGAGATGAAGGAAACAATCTCGTGATATGTGGAGACTTAAATACTGCACACAAACCAATTGATATAGCTAGACCCAAAGAAAATGAGAAAGTTTCAGGATTTTTGCCAATTGAACGTGAATGGATAGATAAGTTTTTATCTAATGGTTATGTAGACACATTCCGAATGTTTAATGACAAGTCAGAGCAATATACTTGGTGGAGTTACAGAACTAGGGCAAGAGATAGAAATGTAGGTTGGAGACTTGATTATTTCTTTGTAAATGAAGAATTTAAAGATAATGTAATCGATTCTTACATGTTGTCTGATGTAATGGGATCAGATCACTGTCCAATAGGATTAAAAATAGATTTGTAAACTTTTTTCATTTTTCATTACACTTTTTATTAAGTTGATTACAGATTTTTTAAAACATCTTAAATCAGCTATTTTTTTTATTAAAAACCATATTTTCTTTTTATTTTTAAAATAAATTATATAATTTTTTTATTAGATTTTTCAATTTTCATTTCGCGACTAAAACTCTTAAGTGTGTGGAAGAGAAGTTAAAAATATGATTTTTCCCATTACAATTTTTTAAATTAAGACCCCTTATATATAAAGTCTATTAATTCCAATTACTCATATACATAGTCCTAGACATTTGATTTAAAAATAATATTAAATTTTTAATCGTTAAAATTATTTTATTTATAAAAATAATGATTAATATGAATATTTAAAAATATTATAATTTTGAGAAGTTTTGTCCAACACTATATATGCTTAAATTTAAAATAAACTTATATTAATTCTTAATTTATTAAAATTAAATATTTTGACTAATTAAATATTAAATAAAATTATAATAGCCTTAATATTGATATAGTATCGATTACTTAAATTGAATTTTTTCTATACTATAATTCCTTTATTTAGATAATGATATTGTTATAATTCTATTTTTCCATACTGTGATCTTTAAATATTATATATTTTTATCAAGTTAATGATTAATCAGAACCTAAAAGTATCTCCCATTTATCTAGATTAATATAAGTTTAACAGTGCGGAAATAATTTTTTGAGCATTTCCAAAAAGTTTATATATTTATAATACTTAAATATAGGTAAACAGAATTAAAACAATACGAACTAAAATATATAATTAAATAATATGAATTTAATTAATATATGATACAATTAATCTTTTTTTGAAAGATTTAGTATTATATATGCAAATTAAAAAAGCCAAAATAATAACTTTGGTGGATTTATATAGATTATATGTAATAATTATAATACTAATTAAAGAATTAATACAGATTATACATAAAAAGATATGTTAAATCATCAAAACTAAATCTTTGTCATTTTATATTAGATAATACACAATTTTTATTTATTATTCATACATTGAGAAAGTTTTGTTAAGTTAAAAATATAGAAAATGAAAATTTTTTTATTATGTGAAGAATTATTTCTAATAATTTTTACATCAAATAAAAAAAAGAAAAAAAAAGAATATAGTTAATAGAATCATTATTTTTAATTATTTGTTATTAATAATAAAATCAAAGATACTTGAGCTTTATGAAATTCTTTCAGAAATTTTCTAAATTTACAAATAAAAAATTTTCACAACTATATGAATTCTCAAACAATGCACTGGATATATTCGATTAATAATTACTAGTAAATTATAATTGAGATGATCAAATGAAAGCAGTTATTTTAGCAGGGGGTCTCGGAACAAGATTAAGTGAAGAGACAGATATCCGTCCAAAACCAATGGTTGAAATTGGTGGAAAGCCAATTTTATGGCATATAATGAAAATATATTCTCATTATGGCTTTAATGAATTTGTAATATGTTTAGGTTACAAAGGATATATGATTAAAGAATACTTTGCTAATTATTTTTTACATCAATCTAATATAACTATTGATCTTAAAAAAAATAGTATTGAGATTCATGATTCCCAATCTGAACCATGGAATGTTACATTAGTTGATACTGGTCTAAATACTATGACTGGTGGAAGAATAAAAAAAATAGAGAAATACACCAATGGTGAAAGATTCATGTTAACCTATGGAGATGGATTAAGTAATGTGAATTTATTTAACTTAACCAATTTCCATGAAAAACACGGAAAATATGCTACGTTAACTGCAGTGCAACCAGAGGGACGATTTGGAGCTCTCAATATAGATGAAAACTCTAATGTTTTAGAATTTAAAGAAAAACCTAAGGGAGATAAGAGTTGGATAAATGGTGGTTTTTTCCTTCTAGAAAACGAAATTTTTGATTATATTGAAGGAGATGGAACATATTGGGAAAGAGAGCCTTTAGAGAATTTAACTAACAATAATCAACTTGCAGCATATAAACATGCGGGATTTTGGAAGCCTATGGATATGTTAAAAGACAAAAAAGAATTAGAAAAACTGTGGAAATCCAATAAAGCTCCATGGAAACTTTGGAAGGATTAAACATCCTCAGATTTAGCTAATTTAAACTTAATTATAGTAGTATTATATAATGATAATATAGATATAGTGGTAATATGGAAAAAAATATACTATTAACAGGAGGAACTGGATTTATTGGTAGTCAATTAGCTGAAGATTTATTGAATGATGGTAAAAACCTTATTTTACTTAAAAGATCATATTCAAATACATGGCGAATTGATAATTTTATGAATTCATTTCCTAATCTTAAAATAATCGATATTGATAAAGTAAAAATGTCAGAGATTTTTAATAGCTATAATATTGAAGGCATTCTTCATTTAGCAACATACTACACAAAATTTCATAAATCTAATGATATTAAAGATATGATTTATTCCAATGTGACATTTCCAACAGATTTACTTGAAAATTCTGTTAATAGTAATACTAAATACTTTGTTAACACAGGTTCTTTTGGAGAATATTCTTTGGATAAAATTCCTATAACTGAAAAAACGAGAATTACTCCATTTAATTTATATTCATCAACTAAAGTAGCTTTTGAAGATATATTGAAATTTTATAATCATGAATATGGGATTAAAACAAGTAGTTTGAAATTATTTACTCCTTATGGCCCTAAAGATGATGAAAATAAAATAATTCCATACTTAATTAGACATTCTCTTAAAAAAGAGAAGATAACAATTCAAAGTACTTCTAAAAAACTTGATGTGATATTTGTCAGTGATATCATTGATGCATATAAAAAAACAATGAATAATATTGAAAAATTTGAAAATAATGAAAATATTAATATAGCTAATGGAACTTCTTATTCAATTAGAGATATTTATTCAATAATAAATTCATTTTTAGGAAACACAGATGTGACATTCTTAGAATCTGATTTAACAGAAGTTAAAGGAGATATAACTAAAGCAAATAAATTGATTAACTGGCATCCTCACATTAATTTAAAAGAAGGTTTAAAATTAACTATAGAATTTTATAAAGATAAATTAAATAGGTGAATTAATGATTTTTAAAGGCAAAGATTTAGAACAAGTTGACGGGGTTAAAGGTAAGTTCATTGAAGGAGTTGAAATCAAAAAGCTTAGGAAGATACCTGATGAGAGAGGAACTATATATCATATGTTAACAAAGGATGATGAAATTTTTGAAGACTTTGGAGAAATATATTTTTCAAACATATACCCTAATGTAGTTAAAGCATGGCATTGGCATAGAGACATGGTTCTAAATTATTCTGTTGTATATGGAATGATAAAGATGGTAGTATATGATGATAGAGAGAACTCAAAAACCTATGGAAACTTAATGGAGATATTTTTAGGTGAAGAAAATTATATTCTTGTCAAAGTTCCTAAAAAAGTTTGGAATGGGTTTAAGGGAATTGGGAAAACAAAAGCAATAGTTGCAAATTGTTCAAGCATTATACATAATCCTGAAGAGATATTTAGAAAGGAATTTGATACCATAGACATTCCATATGATTGGGAATTGAAAAATGAATAAATATTTTATTAAGAATAGAATTTACTAATTTAATTTAAAAAAGAAATTATTATATAGAATTGGACAAAACTTCTCAAAATTATAATATTTTTAAATATTCATTTTAATCATTAATTTTATAAATAAAAGAATTTTAACGATTAAAAATTTAATATTACTTTTAAATCAAATGTCCAGTACTATAATTAAGAAAATTACTTAATAACTAATTCAAATAAAGAAATTATTATAATGAAAAAATTACTCAGTAAATTAATTCAAATAAAGAAATTATTATAATGAAAAAATTACTCAGTAAATTAATTCAAATAAAGAAATTATTATAATGAAAAAATTACTTAGTAAATTAATTCAAATAAAGAAATTATTATAATGAAAAAATATAATTTAACAAATTAACCCAAACAAATAGAGAAATATTATGATTAAAAGATTTAAAGATTATTTTCAAGATAAAAAGGTTTTTGTTACTGGACATACTGGATTTAAAGGAACTTGGTTGAGCAACTGGCTTTTCAATTTAGAATCTGAAGTGATTGGATTCTCAGATAAAATTCCTACAAATCCTAGTATGTTTGATATTTTGGGATTAGAAAATTATATAAAGCATATTAAAGGAGATATAACTAACTTTAATACATTGAATAATGTAATACTAGAAAATAATCCTGATATTATCATTCATTTAGCTGCTCAACCTTTAGTAAGAAAATCTTACAATGAGCCTATTGAAACCTATCAAACTAATGTAATGGGTACCATCAACTTGCTTGAATCTTTGAGAAATTTAAGCCATCATTATGAAAATGAAAGTAAAGTTGTTTTAAATATCACAACAGATAAATGTTATGATAATAAAGAAGAGAATTATGCATATAAAGAAACAGATCCGTTAGGTGGTTATGACCCATATAGTTCAAGTAAAGCTTGTTCTGAGATAGTTACTTCTGCTTATAGAAGATCATTTTTTAATTCTAATTCAAATAATAACGACCATATTTCAAAAATAGCTATTTCTACTGCAAGAGCAGGGAATGTAATTGGTGGAGGAGATTGGTCAGCTGATAGACTCGTAGTGGACTGTGTGAGATCATTGTCTTTGGATGAAACCATTGTTTTAAGAAATCCTCATGCTATAAGACCTTGGCAACATGTTTTAGAAGGACTTACAGGTTATCTAACTCTTATTTGTCACATGATAGATGGAAACAATAATAATGACAACAAAAACTATAACAGTGAATATAATAGTAAATACAATGATAATCATGAAATAGATTATAATAGCTCTTGGAATTTTGGACCATATCATGAAGATATTGTGGATGTTGAGCATTTAGTTAACAGATTGATTAATAATTGGGGATCTGGAAAATACATTGTTGAATCTGATAATAAATTTCATGAAGCTAATTTATTAGAATTAGATATTAGTAAATCACTTTCTTACCTTAGCTGGAAACCAAAATTAAGTTTTGAAGAATCAGTGCAAATTACTGTAGAGTGGTATAAAGAATATTACTCTGATAAGAATAATATGATTGATTATACAAATAAACAAATTGAAAATTACACCAAAAAGAATTAACATTAGAATGCTAGATAATTACTAGTAATGAATAATATTTTTTAAATGATTACATCAAGTAATAACTTAAATTAACATGAAATAGATAAAATCAAATTAACAAACTCAAATTAAATATAATAGCTAAAATCAAATTAACAAACTCAAATTAAATATAATAGCTAAAATCAAATTAACAAACTCAAATTAAATATAATAGATAAAATCAAATTAACAAACTCAAATTAAATATAATAGATAAAATCAAATTAACAAACTCAAATTAAATATAATAGCTAAAATCAAATTAACAAACTCAAATTAAATATAATAGCTAAAATCAAATTAACAAACTCAAATTAAATATAATAGCTAAAATCAAATTAACAAACTCAAATTAAATATAATAGCTAAAATCAATGTCAATTTAATTAATAATGTATATAAAGGAATTAATTTATGAAATCAGGTGAATTACATGTAATATACATATCTGGAAACGATTTCATGCCATATGCTGGTGTTTCAATAGAATCATTATTTGAAAATAATAAAACATTTAGTGAAATATATCTACATCTTTTTGATAGAGGTATTGATAATTCTAATAAAGAAAAATTAGAAGCTCTTTGTAAAAAATATAATAGGAAACTTTTTTTATATGATATAAATGAGAAGATGTATGATAAAATACTAAATAACAAAACAATGCAAAAAATAAACTTAATAACTTCAATAAACACATTATCAAAACTTTTAATACCGCAAATTATCCCAAAAGACATTGAAAAAATTATCTATATTGATGCTGATTCTCTTGTTTTAGGTTCATTGGAAAACCTATGGAATATGGATATTACTAACTATTATTTTGCAGCTGTTGAAGACCTTGCAGTTTTATCAATGTTTCCTCAAATTAAAACATCCTTGGGTTTGGATAATAACAGTAATTATGTTAATGCGGGGATAATGTTTATAAATCTAACTAAATGGAAAGAAGATAATGTTGAGGAAAAATTTATTGATTTCCTTGGAGACTATGATTCATTTTTCATGGATCAAGATGTCTTTAATAAGGTATTATTTGATAAAATATTAATTATTCCCCTAAATTATAATGTTTTGCCTGCTTTTTATGGATTCTCATATGACTATTTTAAATATTCAAAATTAGAAAGCTATTATTCAGAAAATGAAATTAAAGATGCATTAGAAAATCCAATAATATTCCATTTTGCAAGATCTAATATAGTGCCTCGTCCATGGTATAGTGGTGAGCTATTTAAATTAGGAAATTGGGTGAATAAAAAAAAACTTATTAGAATCAGTCCAGCTTACAAAGATTTTATAACTAGCTATTCAAATTCTTCTGAATCATCAATTTGGAAAGACGAAGTATATATTAAAGATGAAAGAAGTTTTATTGGAAGACTTAGTTATATTCTAACAGCTATAATTCCTTTTTTTTCAATAATGTTAATTTTTATTTATAAAAAATTATAATTATGAAAAATTTGAAATTTTTTTAAAATTATAGGTAATTTTTAATAATATATTGAGTAATTTCTTATAGGATATTAAGTAATTTTTAATAGGATCTTTTAGAATAAAATAATTTTTAAGATTATATAATAATATTTATATAACTATAATTTAAATTAGAATATCTAATTAATTCTTTTGCAATTTCTTCTGAAATAGCTATTTTCTATATAAATAATATAAGTCTTTTAATAGAATAAGAATTATTTTTAATTATCATGTTAAAATATTAAGAATTTAATTTATATAATAAAGTACGAAGAGCTTATCATTGATAATATGAACACAATAAGAAAAGAACAAAGTTTATTTGAAATCTTGGAATATTATTTTTCAAAAGAAAAAGAACATCATGATAATAGCTACCGTGATGAATTATCACGAGAAATTATGAAATTCCTTATAGAAACCGATGATGGATCATATACTCTAAAATCACCTGAATTTGATGGGAAGTCGGAAAATATGCATAATTCCCATGGAGCTATTACAGAATCATTTGAAAAATTTGTAAAACCTTTAAAATTTTCTTATGAAAAAGAAATAGCTATTTTAGATATTTGTAGTGGATTTGGCTATAATTCAGCAGCAGCCATTGAAAATTTCACAAAAAATAAGAAAGATACCAATGAAAAAATAGCTAAATTAAAAATAGACATGATTGAAATATCAATTGAAACATTAGCTATTGCACTTACTATTCCAAGTCCAATACCTGAACATAAAATCATTAAAAAGGCTATTGAATCTAAACTAATTGATGAAGATTTCGCAAAACTTAGTTTAGAGAAATGTGAAATCCCTGAAAATATTAATATTAATATATTTTGTGAAGATGCAAGAAAAACAATAGAAAGTCTTGAAGATAATAGCTATGATGCAATATTCCTCGATCCTTTTTCTCCAGCTTGGACTCCTGAATTATGTACTGTTGAATTCTTTATAGAATTGAAGAGAGTTCTTAAAGACGATGGGATGATAGCTACTTATTCTGCAGCTGCTCCTTTACGATATGGATTTATTGAAGCAGGTTTTCACATTGGAGAAGGTCCTGCATTTGGTCGGAAATTTGGAGGGACAATAGCCTCTACCAACATTGATAAAATCGATAAATCCATTTCAAAGAGTGATGAGAGAACCATTGCATTATCTGATGCAGGAATTCCATTTAGAGACCCTGGATTAAATAAAAACTCCAATGAAATCTTAGAATTTAGAGCCAAAGAACGTGAAAAAACCAGACATTTCCATAGAATTTCCTCTGCTGTACAAACATCATTATTCCTTGGTGAAGAAATAAGTGATGAAAAGCTAAAAAGAAGAGTTTTAAGAAATCTTAGTAAAGTCAACATTCCAACTTTAAAATCTAAAGAGGCCAATTATATTATATTCCCTCAAAATAGCTATTTAGTAACTTCAAACCATCAATTTAACTCTAGAAATAGGATTATTGATATGAACAATAGATTATTAGAAGTTATAAAAGGTTTAAATTTTAAAATCTGAAATTACTTTTTTTATCAAAATCAACCCAAAATTTTTATCCATTAACAAAATCAACCCAAAATTTTTGAAATTATTGATAATTTAATTTTTTTTTCTTGAGTTTTACACCAATATCTTTTTATTAGTTTGATTAAGTTGATAAAATTAATGTTTAATCTTAGTTTAAATCTAGTACAATTTTATTTAATCATAATACATTTTATAACGTTTGTTGAGTAATATTTATATAGTGAAATTAAAAAAATAATAATAAATAAGAATAATTATACTATAATTGCTAATCAATTAAAATAATTAATTATTAATCATTTAAGAAAATTCAGATAAATATAAATCATTTGAAGAAAATTTAAATGAATATAAATCATTTATAAAGAAAATTAACTGATTATCAATTATTTATAAAGAAAATTAACTGATTATCAATTATTTATTGAAAATTAATTAGTAATTTTTAAACTAGCAAAATATCATTTAGAAGAAATATGGGGGAATCATTATATTTGAAATAAAACAAAAAGACAATAGAGGAAGAATTGGTTTACTTAAAACAAACCATGGAACTGTTAAAACGCCTGCTTTGATGCCAGTTATCCACCCTAGAAAGCAAACTATTGATGTGAGAAAATTTGGAGCAGAAATAGTTATTACAAATGCTTATTTAATTTATAAAGATGAAGAATTAAAACAAAAAGCTATTGATGAAGGAATACATAAATTAATCAATTTTAATGGGCCTGTTATGACAGATTCAGGATCATTTCAACTTTCAATCTATGGAGATGTGGATATAAATAATGAAGAGGTAATAGAGTTTCAAGAGCTAATTAAAACAGATATAGGTACTTCTTTAGATATACCTACAGCTCCTTATGTTACAAGGGAAAAAGCTGAAAATGATTTAAAGATAACATTAGAAAGAGCAAAAGAAGCTGTGAAATATAAAGAAGAGAATAATATAAATATGTTATTAAACTCTGTAGTTCAAGGATCAACATTTTCAGATTTGAGATCATGCTGTGCAGAGGAGCTTTCTAAATTGAATGCTGATTTATACCCAATTGGGGCGGTTGTTCCTTTGATGGAAAACTATAGATATAGAGATCTTGTTGATGTTGTAACTTCATCAATTTCACATTTACCCAATGATGTACCTCGACATTTAATGGGAGCTGGTCATCCCATGGTGTTTGCATTGGCTGTAGCTATGGGTTGTGATTTATTTGATTCTGCAGCTTACATATTATATGCTGAAGATGATAGATTTTTAACTATTAGAGGAACTTATAAACTTGAAAATCTCCAAGAAATGCCTTGTTCCTGTGAGGTCTGTAATAAATACACTCCAGATGATTTGAAAGCCATGGAAAAAAAAGAAAGAGCTAAACTTATTGCAGAACACAACTTAAGAGTTAGCTTTGCAGAATTGAGGGTGATTAGACAAGCTATTATAGATGGTAATTTGATGGAATTGGTCGAAGAACGATGTAGAGTTCATCCTATGCTTTTAGATGCATGCCGTCAACTTGGTAAGTATGCAGATGACTTAGAAGTTTATGATCCACGGATTAAAAAGTCAGCATTTTTCTATACAGGTCCAGAATCTTTAAATAGAGCAGAAGTTGTAAGACATTTAGATAAATTAAGAAATATGGACAAAAAGAGAGATTTAATAATATTACCAAGTTCAAGAAAACCTTATTCAAAATATGTCTCAGATAATCTAGGAGATTTTTATATTTATGGTAGTGAAATGAAATTGGATCTAAAAAACACAGATTTTATGGTTTTAGATGTTCCATTTTGTTTAATACCTCTTAATATTGATGAAGTTTATCCTTTATCCCAGAATGAATCTCCTAAAATAAAAGATGCTGATTCTCTAGAATTTATCGAAGATTTCCTTTCTGAATTTATAGAGTATTATGAACAAACATTAATAAGCTCTAAAGTTATTGAAGAGCTGAATATAGGATTATACAACATACATTCACAATCAGATGAAATTAAATTCATCAAAAAGGATGAAGAAAAAATTAAAAGCATTGCAGATTATCAATTTGGAAATGGAGTAGGAAATGCCCTTTTTAAAGGAAAACTTAAGATTGAAAAAAGCAAAAAGACCGGAAAGATTAGACATGTTTATTCAGATGGAGAATTAATAGCTAATATGAGAGCTTCAGATGCGTTTTTTGTGCTAGCTAAAGAAGGAGCAAGAAGACTCCATGAAAAAATGGAATTTCCAGAAAATCGAGTTATAGTAAATAAAGACTCAGAACCATTTGCTCGTGAAGGAAAAAGTGTTTTTTCAAAATTTGTAATAGATTGTGATACCAACATCAGAGCCAATGATGAAGTTCTAATTGTCAATGAAAATGACGAATTGTTAGCTTTTGGTAAATCTTTGTTAAACTATGCCGAAATTATGGATTTTAATGTAGGTCAAGCTATTAAAACAAGAAAAGGATTTTAATATAACCAACCTATAAAAACAAGAAAAGGATTTTAATATAACCAATCTACAAAAACAAGAAAAGGATTTTAATATAACCAACCTATAAAAACAAGAAAGGATTTTAATATAACCAACCTATAAAAACAAGAAAAGGATTTTAATTAAAACAAAAAAAGATTTTAACTTCAATTAGTTTTTATAATATAGTATTTGTAGAAAAGTTTTTAAGTTTTGAAAATAAATTAAATTCTTAATATCATTTATTTTTAATTACAACATCTTAAAATTGATTATTGTCGAAAATATATTATTTAAACAGGCTTATTAATTTAATAAATTGATTAAAATTATTAATTTAAGATTATAATATTTTTTAGATGATTCATTTATTAAAAACTTTATCAAATTGACTATAATTAATGGATAGTATAATGAATTTTTTTAAATATCCATTTTCAATTGTTCATTGAATAAGGTTAAAAACTTTTCTTTTTTATCATGAGGAATATAAGCACCACAAGCTACTGAATGGCCTCCTCCACTTCCTCCAACTTTTTTAGATACTTTTCTTATTATATTTCCGAAATGTATTCCATCATAAGCTAGAAGTCTTGAACAACGCAAGGATACTTTTAAGTTTTCATCCTCTTCACTGATTTGAGTAAATCCTATCATTGGTTTTCTCCAATCACCATAGCTAAGGATCATACCAGCGATTGTTCCAACTACTGAACTTTTTATTCCATTTCCATCAAAGTATTGAATCTTTCCTAAATTTTTAATCATATCTTCTTCTTCAATTTTATGGATGTTTTGAGCTAAATATCTTCTATGTTCTTTTGAAACAATTTCAAGCTCATCCAATGCAGCTATTCTATCCCCTTTTAATATTTTCAATGCAATATCTTCTCTATTATTACGAGTACATGCATTCATAGCTGTTGAAAATTCAGAAGCATCTCTAAGGAATGTGTGATCTGTTTCCATTAAGAATTCATATGAATCTGCAGCTACAAGCTTTGGAACATACTTAACATATCTTTCTGGTACTTCTTTAGATAACATCCTTACAAGTTCAGAAAACAATTTTCCCTTCTCAACGCCATCTAAATCGCTAAGAGTTCGTGATCTATCCCCTATTTTTCTAGGAATTCCTAAATCTTTCATTAAAGCTATTGCTTCTGTCCTATTGTTCGTGATAGGTAAATTAACATCACTAAAATAAGAAAGAGCTACGAAAAGTGGACGAGTTTGTCTTCCATAAAGAGATAAATCATTTATAGAACTTACATATCCTTGTTTAACACTATCATTTAATATAATTGAATTTAACCCTTCTAACTTCCCAGTCATACTGTTTTGCATGTCACCAATAGCTGAAAGTACTCCAATCCAACTTAAATCATGATATCCAAATTCTTTGGCTAAAAAATAGCTAAGTCCTCCTCCACAAACATAGTGAGAACCATCTATCCCATGATGATGTGGATTTATCTCTAAATAATCATAAGCAACATTATGACTATAATCAAGATTTTTAAGTGGAGGATGATGATCCAAGATAATTATTTTGGAGGAATCTTTAGCTAATTCATCTACATTCTGACCAGAGCCTAAATCTGAAAATAATGTCAACTCATTTTCAATTTCTAAATTTTCAAGCTTATCTAAACTAACTATTTCAATTTCATGTTCTTTTTCTTGTCTATCTAAAATCGTAGACAATATAGCTCCCGCTGATATACCATCACAATCATTGTGACTATATATTTTAATATCCTCTGAAGCTTCAATCATCTCTTTAGCTTTCTTATAGGATTTTTGCATTTTCAAAGGTAAGTTATCCATTTTTTCACATGAAAATTAAATAAAATAGCTATTTAATAACAAATAGCTACTAATTATACACTAAATAACTATTCATAATAATAGCAAATAGCTACTAATTATACACTAAATAACTATTCATAATAATAGCAAATAGCTACTAATTATACACTAAATAACTATTCATAATAATAGCAAATAGCTACTAATTATAATAAAAAAGTATTTTTATATTAATCAGAATTATTTATTAATAAATAGCTATTTTTGTCTTAATGTTTTTATTGTTTCACTAATTTTAATTAAAATATTATTTTTTGAAATGTTCTCTGTAGAAACAATAATTCGTCCAGAATTTTCCCACCAAGAGCTAGGATAAGATTTATCATCTTCTGTTTTTGGATTCATATTTAATTTACGAGCTGCTCTTGACATTTCTGTCAATTTTGGATCAGATACAGCTATCTCTTTTTTTATTTTTCTTCCTTCTTTTCTACTCAATTTTGAGTTTATATAAACTGGCCATATGATCGTTTCCAATTTATCACCTTATTTATCAAATATAATAGTAAAATTTCAATTTTATTATAACTTAATTTCTAGATACTAGTAATTTATACATATTATAACAGCTCAAATAACATTTCCATCATGTCTTTAACTGTATATATTTTTGGATATCTTGCATCTACACCCAAATCCTTAAGAACATCAGTTGTAATTGGACCAATGGCTACTGTTAAAACACTAGTGGATAATTTATTAACTAATTCTGGAATTTGTGCATCAGTAGCTACAGTAAACAAATTTTTAACAGTTAACGGACTAGTGAATGTTATTGCATCGATTTCAGAATTTAAAATTTTTCCAATTAAAACTTCAATTCTTACAGTATCTAATGGAATGACTGATTCATAGCTTTCAGCTAATATAACATCAGCCCCCATCTTTTCTAGTCCCTCTGGAAGTGTTTCTCTTGCAGCCAATGTTCTTGGAATTCCAATGAGATTATTTTTTATATCCATCTTTTCAAATGATTCGAGAAGTCCTTCAGCAGTATAATCTTTAGGAATTAAGTCAACAATTAATCCATACTTATTAGCTATTTCTTCTGTTTTATGCCCTATAGTAGCTATTTTACAATTTGGATTGATTTTTTCTCTAAAACCAGGATAAAACTCGAAAATGGACTCTATAGATGTGGGAGAAGTAAATATCAACCAATCGAAATCATTAACTAAGCCTACGAGACTTTTAAGAGAGTCAGAATTTATTAATTTTAATTCTAATGTAGGAGCCAGAAATGGAGTTGCTCCATAAGATTCAACAATTTCTACTGCTTCATCCACTCTATTAAATGGTCTTGTAATAGCTATTGTCACTTCATTTTCTAAAGGTTTTTTCATATTTACATCTCCATTATTAATAAAATTATATTTCATATAATAAAGAAAGTTAATTTTTAAATTAATAATTATATTTTATAGCAATCATTATTTATTTTTATCTGTAATTTCAGTAATCTAATATTATTAATTATAATCTCAAGAATCATAATATTATTAAATACAAACTAAGTGACTAAAACTTTATTAAATATAACCTCAACAATCACAATATTATTAAATACAACCTAACTAACTAGAACTTTATTAAATATAACCTCAGTAATTCATTTGATTCCTTTAATTTCTTTAAAAACATCAATGACATTTCCTACAATGAGAATAGCTGGAGTATTGATGTCTTTATCACCTATATCTCCTAAAGTTCCAAATATAGTCTTTTCATTTGGTAGAGTTCCGTTTTCAATGACACATACAGGAGTTTTAGAATCTCTATATTTCATTATTTCAGAAGTGTTTTCTTTCATTTTTCCAATTCCCATGAGTACAATAATAGTATCAGCTGTATAATCCCATTTCACTTGTTTCCTATTTTTTGTAGGATCTTCATGACCTGTAACAACTGTAAATGAAGTAGCTACTCCCCTATGTGTAACAGGAAGTCCTAATGATGTTGGTACTCCAATAGCTGAAGTTACTCCTGGAATGACTTCAAATTTAATTCCTTCAGATATAAGAGATAATATTTCTTCTCCCCCTCTTCCAAAGACAAAAGGATCTCCTCCTTTAAGTCTAACAATGATATTATTAGATGTGTCTTTAGCTTCATTGATTATAATCTGATTAATTTCATCCTGACTTTTATAATGTTCACCAGCTTTTTTACCAACATAAATGAGTTTAGCTTCACCAGCATGTTCTAATATTTTTTCATTAGCTAATCTGTCATAAATTACAACATCTGCCTTATTTAAAGCTTTAACAGCCTTTAAAGTTATGAGTTCGGGATTCCCCGGTCCTGCACCAATTAAATATACTACCATTCACACACCTTATGAAGAATAATTAATATCAAAATCTACCCATCATTATAAACTATTTACAATTCCTTTAAAGAAATTTAGACCATCAGAAGAACCTAAAATTTCTTCAGATGCTCTTTCAGGGTGAGGCATGACTGCACAAATGAGTCCTGTTTCATCACAAACGCCAGTAATAGCTTCAAGAGAGCCATTTGGATTTTTCCCTTCAAACTGAAGAACTATTTGATTTTGATTTTTAAGTAAATCTATATCCTCTGTAAAATACCTTCCTTCAGCATGAGCTACTGGCATTTTAATGATTTGATTATTATTGAAATTACTTGTAAATGGTGTTTTATTATTGCTTACTTTCAATTCAACCCATTCACAATTGAATTTAGGGTCTTGATTTACTGTAAAAACTCCAGGAACAAGTCCAATTTCAGCCAATATTTGAGCACCATTACATATCCCAAGAACTGGTTTTTCTTCTTTTACGAGAGATTTTATTCCATTTATAACTGGATTTATGGAAGCTATTGCTCCAGCACGTAGGTAATCTCCATAAGAAAAGCCACCTGGAATAACAACTGCATCAAGATAGCTAAGGTCTTCTTTATTCCACCATATATATTCAGCTTCTCCCCCTGCTAAATTGATTGCATGATAAACATCTCTATCACAGTTAGATCCTGGGAATCTTATTACTCCTATTTTCATTTTAAACCTCTTGATTGAGTTTAATATAATCTTATTAATATTATCTATTATTTAAATATAATCCATTAAATACAATCTTATTAATATCCTCTATTATTTAACTCTAATTCCTTATAACTATTTCATAATCATGAATTACAGGGTTACAGAGTAATCTTTGACACATGTCTTCAACTTCTTCTAAAACTTTTCCTTCATTTTCTTCATCCATTTGAAAAGTTATAATATCAATAGTATCAGTATTTTTTACTTTATAACCTAATAAATCCAAAGCTCTTTCTATAGTTGAGCTTTCAGGATTTAACATTCCTTTTTTTAATGAAATTTTGACTTCAACATTAAATATCATAGTATCACATTAAATTTTATTATTTAACTATTAAATTTCCCATCTTTCAATATCTTTTTCATCTACAATCATGGCACAAACTTGCTCATAGATGTCCATGACATTTTCTTGGCCTTGTCTGAAAGAATCTTTGTCTAATGTTTCCAAAGTTTTAATATCCCAATACCTACATGTATCAGGACTAATTTCATCCCCTAAAATAATATTTCCTTCACTATCTTTTCCAAATTCAAGTTTGAAATCAACTAAAAGTATTCCTTTTTCTTTCAAGAATTCACTTAAAATGTTATTTATTTTCAATGTGATTTTTCTAATTTCATCTAAATCTTCTTGTGTTGCTATGCCTAATGCAATTGTTATTTCATCATTTAACATAGGATCATGGTATTCATCATTTTTATAATCCATCTGAATAATTGGAGGATCTAATTTTTGATTTTTTTCGAAAGGGAATCTTTTTAAAAGACTCCCAGTAGCAATATTTCTAGCTATTACTTCTAAAGGTATCATTTGAAGTTTTTTAGAGAGAACAGACCCTGTTTCAATCAAATCAAGATAATGTGTAGGTATGCCATTCTCTTCTAACACTTCAAATAATTTAGATGAAATTAAAGAGTTACAATTTCCTTTTCCTTGAAAATTAGCTTTTTTTTCTCCATCTCCTGCAGTTATATCGTCTCTAAAAATAACTATGACTTTATCATCATCTTCAGCTTCGTAAATGTCTTTAGCTTTACCAGCATACATCAATTTTTTAGAATCATTCATTTTAGCACTCATCTTCAGTAATTTATGTTCTTACTTTAGTTTTTATTTTATTCTGGTTAATGATTAAATTAAGATAATTCTTTCAATAAATAAATTCATATTATAAAAATATCTAAACTATAAATAAATATTTTCATATTAATAAAATTTTCATATTATAAAAAAATTTCAAATACAAATCAAAATACTCAACTTATAAAAATCTCCTTATAAAAATATTTTAAATCTAGATAACTATATATATTTAATTTTACTTATATATTATAATATAATAACTCTAATAAGATATAATTATATCTTAATTTGATAAGATTTTATAGAATAATAATATCTTATTAATATTGCTAAATTTAGAAAAAAGAATTAGTTTTTTATAATTTTATATTTTTATAATGATTTTTATAATTTTCTGGGCATTTTTATGAATTATGATAATAAAAAAAGATAATGAAATTAATATCTTAAATAAAATCTAAAACTAAAGAACATATAAAAGATAGTAAAAAATTATATAAAATCTAAAATATGATTAGATATTAGAAAATGAGGTTACTGAGTTTTATATCTTAGTTTTACTAATATCCTATTTTTACGAATTATATTTACTAACAAAGATAGCTTAAAAACTATCATTAATAATGAAACATGTTAAATTGATTTAATTTATGAAAGGTAAGAATATGTGTGGAATTGTTGGATGTATATTAAAAAATAAAAAAGCAGCTCCAGTTCTTTTAGATTGTATCACTAAGCTCGAATACAGAGGATATGACTCTGTAGGAATAGCTACTCTTGATGATAATGGAATTCATGTTAAAAAAGGTTCTGGTCAAATTAAAGAAGTTGATGAAAAAATAGATTTATCCAATATGCTTGGAGACGCTGGAATAGCTCACGTTAGATGGGCAACTCATGGAATTCCAAATAAAGAAAATTCACATCCTCATTTAGATGAAAATGAAAACATAGCTGTTGTTCATAATGGTATTATTGAAAATTATGGAGATATTAGAGAATCTCTTGAAAAAGAAGGACATGTATTTAAATCTCAAACCGACACTGAAGTCATTCCACATTTAATCGAAAAATACATGAGTTCTGGACTTGATTTAGAGGAAGCTCTTATGGAAACATTAACAATTATAAGAGGATCTTATGCCATTGGTGCAATTTCTAAAAATAATCCAAATGAGATTATTTCTGCTAGAAAAGACAGTCCTTTGATTGTTGGTGTTGGAGATAATGAATATTTTATAGCTTCTGATGCACCAGCTATTTTAAATTACACAAATAAGATTATTTATATTGATAATGGAGAAATAGTAATTTTAAATGAAGAAGGAGTTACAGTAAAAGATTCCAAAAGAAATATACTAGATAAAGAAGTAAATATTATTAATTGGACTTCAGATATGGCTGAAAAAGAAGGTTATGATTATTTCATGCTTAAAGAGATTCATGAGCAAAATATAGCTATTAAAAATACTTTGATTGAAAAGGATAACATCAAAGAAATAATTTCAGATCTTGATAACATCAATAGAATTTGTTTTGTAGCATGTGGTACCTCATATCATGCTTCACTCACTGGAAAATATCTTATTGAATCAATGGCAGGTATTCCAACCGATGTTGTTCTGGCTTCTGAATTCAGATATTCAGCTAATGCTTTAAATGAAAATACTCTTGTGATATTCATTACTCAATCTGGTGAAACGGCTGATACTTTAAAAGCTTTGAAAAAAGCCAATGAAACTTCTAAAACAATAGCTATTGTAAATGTACTGGGAAGTTCAGCTACACGTGAAGCTGATTATGTAATTTATACAAAAGCAGGACCAGAAAAAGGAGTTGCAGCTACAAAAACATATATTAGTCAATTAGTTTGTATTTATTTATTTGCAGCTATCTTAGCACAGAATAAAGAACTGTTAGATAGCTTAAAAAAAGTTCCGAGTTTCATAGAAGGAGTATTAGAAAATGAGAGTAAAATAATAGAAATAGCTAAAAAATATAAAGATGCTAGAGATTTCTTTTTCATTGGTCGAGGATTATCCTATCCAACAGCTTTAGAAGGAGCCTTGAAATTAAAAGAGATAACTTACATCCATGCAGAAGGGTATGCTGCAGGTGAACTTAAGCATGGACCACTAGCTTTAATTGATAATGAGATTCCTGTTGTTGTTATAGCTCCTCCTGGCGATAGCTATGATAAAACAATGAGCAATTTAGAAGAAGTTAAAGCTCGTGGTGCTGAAATTATAGCTATTGGACCATGTAATGATGAATTTATTAAATATGAAGTAGCCGATTCATTTTGCATTGATGATGAAATAAGTGAAATATTGGCCCCTATTGTTTACATTATTCCACTACAACTGTTATCTTATTATATAAGTATAGAGAGAGGATTAGATCCAGATAAACCTAAAAATTTAGCTAAATGTGTAACTGTTGAATAAAATTTATTGTTCTATTTAGTAAAAACCTCCTTCATTTATATTGTAAGACAAATTTTATATTTTAATGATTTTTCATTTTTTAGAAATATCTATATTTTTAATAATTTATTAAATATTCTCACTTTTAATAGCTTATTAAAAATATAATCTTTTAAAAAAATAAAAAGGACAATATAATAAAGTTAATTTTAATTAAATTCTATGAAAATAAAATAAATATACAATCTTTTTTAAAAAATAAGAATGAAAATAAAAATAAGAATAATAATAAATTTAATTTTAATTAAATTCTATATATGAAAATAAAATAAATATACAATCTTTTTTAAAAAATAAGAATGAAAATAAAAATAAGAATAATAATAAATTTAATTTTAATTAAATTCTATAAATAATTCGATTTGCAATAAATCAATCCATAACCTATAAATATTATTCCATTTATTAAAGACCTCCTTATTTTACTAAAATCTATATCCAGACTCTTCATGAATATGTGTATCTAAACCTTCTACTTCTTCTTTTTCTGATACTCTAAGACCTATTGTCAAATCAAGTACTTTAGCTATGACAAAGGTTACTACAAATACATATATTATAGTGGCCACAGTAGCTATTATTTGAATATAAAGTTGAGAAGGGTTCCCATAAAAGAAACCTGTGGCTTCATTGATAACAGGTACTGCAAAAAGTCCTGTAGCTATTGTTCCCCAAATACCAGCAGCACCGTGTATACCAAATACATCTAAAGCATCATCGAAGCCTAATCTTGGTTTAATATAAGTAATAGCTATATATGAAACTACTGCAGCTAAAAAACCTATAACCAAAGCTCCATCGCTGTTAACAAAACCTGCCGCAGGAGTCATTGCAACTAAAGCAGATATAGCTCCAGAAAGGGCTCCAAGAACCGTTGGTTTTCCTTCTTTCAATATATCGAGGCATACCCAAGTAAGAAGACCCACTGCAGCTGCAAGATTGCTTACAAAAAGTGCAGAAGCAGCAAGACCATTAGCTGCAAGAGCTGAACCACCATTAAAGCCCATCCAACCAAACCATAAGAATGAAGCACCTAAGACTGTATATCCTAAGTTATGAGGGAGAAGAGATTTATCTTTTCGATCTCCAATTATTAAAGCCAATACCAATGCAGAAATACCAGAACAAATTTCAACAACTGTACCTCCTGCAAAATCAATTACTCCCATATCCATCATCCATCCTCCACCCCATACCCAATGGACTAGAGGAATATAAACTGCAATTAACCATGCCACTATAAATAGGATCCATGCAGAAAATTTCATTCTTCCAATAATGGCTCCAGAAATAAGAGCTGCAGTTAATCCAGCAAATGTCAATTGAAATGCTATAAATACAATAGTTGGAATTGTTCCAGTTATTGAATTTACACCTATACCATGCATTAAAAGATTAGTAGGATATCCAATAAAACCAATGATCGACTCCCCAAAAGCTAGTTGATAACCAAATATTGTCCAAATTATGGTTACAACTGCAAAGGCAATTAAAGTCAAAAACATAGTATTTAGAACATTCTTTTTTTTAACTAAACCTCCATAAAAAAATGCAATACCTGGAATACTCATTAAAAGTACCAAAATAGTTGAAATGAGTACCCATGCCGTATCTCCTGCGCTTAATATACCTTCCATGATCTCTCTCCTAAATTTTAATAATTTAACTTATATTGATCCTTAAACAATTTAACTTACATTAATCCTTAAACAATTTAACTTATATTAATCCTTAAAAAATACATAACAAAAAATATCAGAAGCCATGTTCCAATATAGTAGGAAGACGGCAACCTTATTCCGACATCATATTATTGTGTATTATGATATATAAAGATTATCATCTAGAGAAAAAAGAGGTGAAAGAAATAAAAGAGCTGAAAAGAAGTAAAAAAAATTAAGAAGAGCTAATAAGAAATAAAAGAAGGTGAAAAAAGTAAAAAAATAAAAAAGACCTGAAAAAGAACAAAAGAAGGTAAAAATATAAAAAAAATAAAAAGACCTAAAAAAGAACAAAAGAAGGTAAAAAAGTAAAAAGAGATAATAGTAATCAGAAACTATGCAAATCAAGAATCAATTATTTTGATTATTCATGATAGCTATTTAAAATTTTAAATTATACTACACCTTGAGCCAACATAGCATTTGCAACTTTTATGAATCCGGTGATATTTGCTCCAGCTAAATAATTACCTTCACAACCATATTCTTTAGCAGCATTATCAATATTTCGATAAATAGATATCATTATTCTTTTTAATCTAGAATCAACTTCTTCAAAAGTCCAAGATTGTCTTGAACTACGTTGAGCCATTTCCAAAGCACTGGTTGCAACACCACCTGCATTTGCAGCTTTGCCTGGAATAAAAACTATTTTATTTTTCGAAAATACATTAATAGCCCCTATTGTTGAAGGCATATTAGCTCCTTCAAATACATATTTTGTACCATTGGATACTATAATTCTTGCTGATTCTTCACTTAACTCATTTTGAGTTGCACAAGGTAGGGCTATATCACATTTAACATTCCAAATAATTCCTCCCTTAACAAACTCAGTAGTTAATTCTTCTTCCTTAAAGTAATCTAGATATTCAGAGATTCTTCCTCTAGTAATCTCTTTAATTTCTTTTATAAATGGAATAGACAGACCATTTTCATCATGAATATAACCTGATGAATCACACATAGCTATTACCTTAGCCCCTAACATTATTGCTTTTTCTGCTGCATAAATAGCTACATTTCCTGAACCAGAAATAACTACTGATTTTCCTTTTAAAGAGTCATTTCTGTGTTTTAAAGCTTCTTCTGCAATATATATAAGACCATAACCAGTAGCTTCTTTTCGAACAAGAGAACCTCCAAATTCTAATCCTGCTCCTGTTAATACAGCTACATGAATATTAGATATTTTTTTGTATTGGCCAAAGAGGTAACCAACTTCTCTTCCCCCGACCCCCATATCACCAGCTGGAACATCAGTATCAGGACCAATATATTTATATAGTTCTCCCATAAAATTTTGACAGAATCTCATAACTTCACCATCAGATTTTCCCTTAGGATCAAAATCACTACCTCCTTTAGCTCCACCAATAGACATACCAGTGAGACTATTTTTAAGAATTTGCTCAAATCCTAAGAATTTCATAATAGATAGGTTCACTGTAGGATGAAATCGAAGCCCTCCTTTATATGGTCCAACTGCACTATTAAACTGAACTCGAAAGCCCCTATTTACTTGAATATTACCATCATCATCAACCCATGGAACTCTGAACATGATAACTCTTTCAGGCTCAACAAACCTTTCTAAAATAGCATTTTTCTCATATTCTGGATGTTTTTCAAAAACTGGCTCAATTGACTCCAAAATTTCTGTTGCTGCTTGAATAAATTCAGGCTGATTTGAATTTTTATTTTTTAAATCCTTTAAAACATTTTCTACATATGAAATAAAATCACTTCCTAGATTTAACTTTATGTTACTTATATAATTCTTATTATTAAAATTATACTATCTCACATGTTTTATGATCTAAAAGTTAGGAAATAATTATTTTAATATTTTTATTGTTTAAAATCCTTAAAATTAGATATTACTTTTGATAAATTATTCATATAGCTAAAATAAATTTTTTAATGATAAGATTATGGTTCACATAAGACAAGGTTGATCAAACTTTTCTAATTCCTACTAATTTTTTAGATTTGATCCCAATGAAACTATCCTTGCTGTTTCATGAAAAATTTAGTGAATCATGTATCTTTTGATGAAATTCCTTCTAAATTTACATGATAATGCTGATATGGAAACAAATTAAATCCATTAATGCCAATTAAAGTATAAACATTAAAAAAAAAGCTTATTAGATCAAAATTTCAATACAAAATAGAGAAAAAAAGAAAATAAAGAAACTTATAAAGAAAAAATAATAGTTGAAAGACCTTTTACCCATAAAAACAAGATTTAAAATATAAACAAGTCGAAACCAGAAGATTATAGAAAATTCAAAATAATATCAAGCTTATATCAACAATATACAAAGAAATATACAACTATATCACCAAAAAAACATCATAATATTCTAAAAAAAAGATTCTTATCCAATTTAACAAAAAAAAGTAAGAGAGAATAATGGAAAAAAATTAATTTATCCTCTCCTTTTTTTAAATTTTTTTGGGTTTTTTAGCTTTTATATTGGCTAAAGGTTTTTTTTATGCTATTCTTTTGTAGAATTTTATTTTGATTTTAGCTATTTTTGCATGTGCGAGGTTTTTGACAGTAGTTTTTAGGATTTTTTTGGTTTTGTTGTAGTTTGTTTTTATGTTGCTTGTTTTGCTGATTTTGCTTAGTGTGAAACCTTTAAAAGATTTTTGGAATAGTTTAGAGCCTGTTAAAATACCATAATTTTTAATATAATAGGTTTTATAGTAAACTCTGTATCTTTTTCCATGATATTTTACAGTTTTAGCACTTACTTTGATGAGGTAGATTTTTATACTTGTTTTTGTGATTGATATAGTGTTGGATTTTGCACTGGAAGAGCCATAGATGATGTTTTCGGTGTTTAGTCCGTTGTATGCTGCGTTTGCGTAGTATTTTCCTGCTTTAGTTGCAGTAAATGTGTACTGTGCAATCCCTTGACTATTTGTCCTAACATTCACATTTTTACCTGCAATAGCTAAACTAATAGTTTGATTAGCTAATATATTTCCTTCACTGTCTTTGAGTGTAATTTTGTAAGTAATTTTATTACCGTTTCTTGTTGAAGTTATTGTGATTTTAGTTCCAAGATTCTTCGCAGCAACAGTATAATTAGCAGCTATTGCTGCATCATTGTAATTACTGTTTCCAGAGAAAAATATATCAACATTAGCTATTCCTGCACTTGTATTAGGTATTATTAAACTCCAAACACCATCAATAACAGTCACATTGTAAACTACATCATCAATAATTACTGTAATATTGTATGTTCCATTT
>NZ_LWMW01000101.1 GCF_001639285.1 Methanobrevibacter cuticularis
ATAATGGTTACAGACAGACGAACAAAAGTAGATTTTGCCCATTATATTAAACATTTAGTTGATAATGTATTTTCTGATGCAAAAAAGCTAAGAATTATCATGGACAACTTAAATACCCATACTTACACATCTATTCTTGAAACTTTTGAATTTAAAGAAGCTGTAAGGTTGATAAGTAAAATAATTTTTTATTACACACCAAAACATGCAAGCTGGCTCAATATAGTGTCATGACAATTTAAATATTAATTTATTTATATTTTTCAACAAAATTATTAAAAAGTATTTTATCTTCTTAATTCAATCTTAAGCCTTTTATTTAATCTTACTCTATAAAATCTATATTAATAAAATTATAGAAAAAATTAAATTGTCTTAATAATAGCTGAAATTGAAATTAATATGATGGACAGACAAATGTACTGGAAGAAGAATAAGTAATAAAAATCTATTAATTAGTGAAACTAAAGCTTATCAGGATTATAGAAATGAAAATAAATCTAAAATAAAATGGAATTTCACTAAAGAAAATGCAGATGAAAAATTATCAAAATATTATGTTTAAAATAAAATAGTAAAAATTAAATTGTCTTAATAATAGTACAACCAATATTATGCCAAATCCTTTTAAATTATCAAATTTATTCAATCTTATTTTTGAAGATGTAGAATTTTTTTCTTTATTATTTTCTTTTGAAAAATGATCTAAATTAAAATAACTTATTATATCGCTAAAAATCGAATATAAAGAATTTATCTTACCAAATACCAAAATTTTTGCCTCCTGAGATAAATTTTATGTTTTATAGCTTTTAAATTAAAAATTACTTTTTATATTTTTTAATAAATTTTTAAGAATTGTTAATGTTAAATCCAAATAACAATTTGTTTACAATATCAATAAGTTCTTTAATTGTTTTACTAACAAAATCACGAGATAGAATAGCTACAATTAATCCAACGACTATAGAAAGATAAATAGCTATAAAAAAAACATTACTTTCTATCAAATTACCAATGGAAGTTTTACTTATGAAAATTTGAGAGAATTTAATGAAGTAAAAGTGTAATATATATATAGCCAATGAATTTCTTCCAATTTTTGTTAAAAAAGTTTTTTTATTAGTCATTAAGTATGTTAACAACAATGTTATTATTAATCCAGCTGAAATTATAAATAATCTCATTAACATTCCAATAGTATTTCCTAAATCCATTTCATGATATGAAAGCTCAAATATGAAGTTTTGATGACTAAACCCATTAGTTAAGTAGGTAACAGCTAACAAACACAATATCAAAAATAATAATATCAATTTTTTATTGTTAACAATGAAATCTCTAACTTTTAGCAAAATATTTCTACAAGTTGGTTTTAAATCATTTAAATATTCATAAGAATTTTTAAAATAATATCCTAATAAAAATGAGGGTAAAAAGCATAAAGTCTTAGTTAATCCCATTATATTGTTAGTTAAATCAAAAATTCCGATGATTAAAGCTAGTGCCAAAGATATCCAAAACATGTGTTTAACTTTCTTAAATATTGGTAAGAATAATTTCATTAAAAATAAAGATAATAAAAACCATAATCCTCTTGGAGGAATAACAAAAGGAGCTGTAGGAATGTCACCATCTAAAAAAAATCTGAAAATATAATAAAACGCTCCAAATAAAAAGAAAGGAATTATTAATGATTTGAATGCTTTTATTCTTGAGGAATATGATGTTTTAGAAAAATATCCTGCTACAAAAAAGAAAATTGGCATGTGAAATACGAAAATAATATCTCTTAAACTATAATAAATAGAATAATTCTCAAAAGAGACTAAAATATGACCTAAAACGACTAATATTATTGCAAGACCTTTAAGATTATCATATTTATTTATTCTATCTTTTATCTTAAGTTTTTCTTGTGTTTTATCCTTAAACTCAAAATTTTCATTTGAATTTTCTTTAAAAACTTTAAAAATATTATTTATTTTATTTATGAACATGTATCAACCTACTATTAATTTCTCCATTTTTAATAAAAATATATCATTTATAGTATATAAGTATATATTAATATTATATCCTACATATATACCATATATCCTAATCTAAAATTCAAAATTATCATTAACCGTCTTTAATTTAGATATATGTTTCCTGAAAACTTTATGATTATTTCTCCTATATCTTAAATATTTTCTTCTTTCATGAAACAAAACTACTTTTGGAAGTTCCATATAATTTTTTCCATATTTGAGTTTTAAATATTTAAAAGGATTTTTTGGAGATTTAAATTCATATCCTTCAAACTTAATATTTCTTAAAGGAAATATACAATTATTCTCTATGAATCTAAATGTACAGCTACCTTCAAATCCGGGGATTATCCAATCAGATTTTTTAAGAGTCATGTTCAATTTATCAGAATGTTTTTTAAGTATTTCATCTTCTTTATTTGATTTTTTTAAAGACATGTAAGTTCCTTTATCGAATAGTTCTTTTGTGTTGACAATATCTTTCCTATATTCTCTGCGTTCTTTTGCATATTTTTCATTAAAATCATTATTCATGTCTTTTTCGTCTATAATGATATAATCGTAGGGAAAAATATCAATCATTCCCAAAGAGTAAGATGTGTGATATTTCATCTGAATACATGCATAAACACTTTTGCCATTGTTGAATAACCTTTGACGTCTAGAATCCATTACATTCTCAAGACCGTTTAATTTGATTTCATCATCTAAAATCTGAATAAATTTATTATAATCATTTCTCATCATTCCAATGTCTATATCATCATCCCATGGAATATATCCCCCATGACGTACAGCTCCTAACAAAGTACCAACATCTATCCAATAGTCAATATTATGCTTTTTACAAACATTATCAACAAACTTTAATATCTCTAAACACATATCTTGTACATCTTTCAAGGTATTTTTTGGATGAAAATCTTGATCAATGAATATTACATCAAAAAGTCTTCTATAAGAATCAATTATTTTTTCCTGTTGTTTGAGTCTACTATTGTTCTCCAAAATCATGTCCTTAAAATATGTCAAATCATTTTTACCAGATATTCTACCTTCATTTTTTCCATATAAAACATAATGAATCAATGGATTCTGACCAGAGCTTTTAACATCCTCATATTTTTCGAGATAATAATTTCCATCAAAATTTTTACTTGGATTCTTTCCTTCTCTATAGCCATGATATATATAATCATCTAAAGGACTTTTATTAGATAAATCAATATTAGGATTATTTTCTAAATAATAGCTCTCATCAAAGAGATTATATTTATTTATTTTATAATAAGCCTTAATTTTTCTATATATATTTTTTGGATTTCCCTTTTCTTTTTTTATAATATAAAAAATCATATGTACACCATAATATCTAAATTTTTTAACTATAATCGATGATTGATTTCAAAAGTCAGATGATTCAATATAATGAAAAATGTTAATGATTTCAATATATCTAATAAATCTTTTTAAGCTAGCAAAAAATCTAAATTTAAATCTAAATATAATCTTATCTGATTAAATGAAAATATTATTAATACTTAAAAGACTATGTTTAAATATTTTTATGCTAAGTAATTAAAGTTATCTTAAATTTTTAAATTAAATAATTATATTTATATAATTAAACTATAAATTCTGATAGAAAAATTTATGATATTAAAATTCATGATATTAAAAAATTTTAATTATTTTACTATAACCAAAACTAATATTTAGTTTTTGTTTATATATTACTAATTTACTATCATATTTTAAACCAGAATGAATAATTTCATGAAATTAACATGTATGATAGGAAATTAATATATATGATAGAAAATTAATATATCTGATAAATAATAATTTATTAATTTATATTTATTATTTAGAATTAATTAATCTAACATTATTAATTTATAAATTGAATTAATTTAACATTGCTGAAATTTATAAATTCATAGGGGGAATATTCTGAAAAATCTTGTAAGTATACTGAAAATAGATATCGATGAAGTTTCTACTTTTAATTTTCCTGAAGATGAATTTTTTGGCTTGGAAATTCATAGAAATGGAGTTAAATATGAATTTTTAATAAGGCTTGCAAGTCAAAATGACAAATTAATATGTTTTGGTGGTTCTGGTCGAGTGAACCAGAAAAAGCATGACCTTCCTTTTTTTCAAAGACACTCTTGGCAGTCTAGTTTCGAAGAATCTGTGATTTATTTTGCTGATCCTACATTTTATATCGATTCTAAATTAGTTGCTGGATGGTTTATGGGGACAAAAGATGATTGGTATCTAAAGACTATTTGTGAAATAATAAAAAAAATTACTGAAAATAGGAACATTGATTATGAAAATATTTTACATTATGGAACATCTTCATCTGGTTTTGCAGCAGTAATGTTAGCAACAATGATCAAAGGTTCAACTGCACTTGTAGGCAACTTCAATTCAGATATATTTAAAGTTCATCTTCAAAGTACAATAGACAACCTTAAAAAATTCTGTTTTGATGGATTAGACGAAGATACTATTGTTGAAAAGTATGGATATCGTGTGAATGTTGTAGAACTATTTAAAAAAATGGATTACATCCCCCCAATAATATATCATGTTAATGCAAATTCAGATGTAGATTTGATTGGTCAATGCATACCATTTATTGAAAGTTTAGGAAAGGAAAACATAAAATCATTTGAAAATGATGTTGAAATAATAATCTGTCATGATGATTGGGGACACAAATCCAGAGTAACATTTATTGAAGCGTATCCTCTGATTAGACTAGTTTTAGAAAGAAAAATATATAAATATTATACTTCTAGTAGAATGCAGCCGATTTCCTATAAAGAAATAAATAAATACAAACAGCAAATGGAAAAGTTAAGAAATGTTGCAAAAAAGCAAGCTAAAACTATAAAAAAATTTGAATCCTGGAAACTTTTTAAATTTTATAATAAGATAATTGAAATGAAACATTCATTTTGTAAGTTATCTAAGAGATTTAAAAAATGAATATACTTTAAAAAACAAGATAAAAATAGCTTATAACTTCAAATTTAATTGATAATATGATAAAAATTATTTATTAACGAAAAGGTTTATTATGTCAAAATATGATTATTTGATTGTAGGGTCTGGATTGTTTGGATCTATTTTTGCCCATGAAATGAGTAAAAATGGAAAGAATTGTTTAGTTATAGAAAGAAGATCTCATATTGGAGGCAATGTTTTCACAGAAAAGGTTGAAAACATAAATGTTCACAAGTATGGAGCTCATATTTTCCACACAAATGATAAAAAGATTTGGGATTATATTCAACAGTTTGCAGACTTTAATAGATACACAAATTCTCCAATAGCTATTTACAAAGATGAATTATACAATTTACCATTTAATATGAATACTTTCCACCAGATGTGGTCTATAAAAACACCAGAAGAAGCAAAAAAAATAATTGAATCTCAAAAAAAGGAAATAGATACAGAAACTCCCGATAATCTCGAAGAACAGGCTATAAGATTAGTTGGTAAAGATATTTATGAAAAGCTAGTTAAAGGCTACACAGAAAAACAATGGGGTAAAAAGTGTAATGAATTACCTTCTTTCATTATTAAACGACTTCCTGTTCGATTTACATATGACAATAATTATTTTAATGATCTTTATCAGGGAATACCTATTGGGGGTTATACTAAGATAATAAAAAAGCTTTTAAAAGGGATTGAAGTGAAAATAGACACAAATTTCTTCGAGGATAGGAAAAAATGGGAAAATATTGCTGATAAAGTTGTATATACTGGTATGATAGATCAATATTATGAATATTGCTTTGGAGAGCTAGAATACAGATCCCTAAAATTTGAGTCTGAAACAAAAAATATGGAAAATTATCAGGGAAATGCGGTTATAAATTATACTGAAAGCGAAATCCCTTATACAAGAATAATTGAACATAAACATTTTGAAGACACAGCATCTTCTAAAACTATTATTACAAAAGAATACCCTATTGAATGGAAAAAAGGATATGATGCTTACTATCCTATAAATGACGAGAAAAACATGAAAATTTTAGAAAAATATCAAAAATTAGGAAAAAAAGAAAAAAGTACAATATTTGGTGGAAGATTAGCTTTGTACAAATATTACGATATGTGGGAAGTTATTAAAGAATCATTAGATGCAGTTAAGCTAGAATTAGATAATTTAAAAAAATAAAATAGTAAAAATAAAAAATTTTTTAGTGCTTTGTCTTTAATGTTTTATTTATTTAATATGTTTTCTATATAGTACTTTCTATATAATATTTTCTATATAATATTTTCTATATAATATTTTCTATATAATATTTTCTATATAATATTTTATTTTTTTACTATTTCATTCTTTTACTATTTTAATTATGGTTTTTAATGGCTTTAATTAATTAATTTAAGTAAATACTCTCCATAATCAGTTTTTTCTAAGAATTTACCTATTTCAGTGAGTTTTTTCTTATCAATATATCCTTTGTTATAAGCTATTTCTTCTAAGCAAGCAATATATAATCCTTGTCTTTTTTGAACAGTTTCTATAAAATTAGCTGCTTCTAAAAGACCTGTATGAGTTCCTGTATCCAACCAAGCCATTCCTCTTCCTAAAAGTTCAACTTTGAGTTTATTTCTTCTTAAATATTCTTCATTAATAGATGTAATTTCTAATTCTCCCCTATCAGAGGGCTTAACTTTTTTAGCTATTTCTATTACACTATTATCATAAAAATAAAGACCTGGAACAATATAGTTTGATTTTGGATTTTCTGGCTTTTCTTCAATAGAAAGTACATTTCCCTTCTCATCAAATTCAACAACACCAAAAACTTCTGGATTATTAGTATAATATCCAAAGACAATTGCGCCTTCCTCAAGTTTATATGCATGTTCTAATATTTCAGTTAATCTATGTCCATAAAAAACATTGTCTCCTAAAACAAGAGCTACATTATCTTTATCAATGAAATCTTCTCCAATTATAAAAGCTTCAGCTAAACCATTGGGATTTTTTTGTTCAGCATAACTAAAAGATATTCCTAAATCACTTCCATCTCCAAGTAGCTTTCTATATAGAGGTAAATCTTGAGGAGTTGAAATAATAAGTATTTCTTTAATTCCTGCTAACATAAGAACTGATATTGGATAGTATACCATTGGTTTATCATATAAAGGCAATAACTGTTTAGAAACAGCCTTTGTAATAGGATATAACCTAGTTCCAGATCCTCCTGCTAAAACAATTCCTTTCATCAAAAAACCTCTGTAATTTATTTATTTAATTCAAGCCCCATATAGCTATTTAAAGCGTCGATATAGGATCTTAATGGCTCAAATTCTGCTCTTTTCCATTTTTCATTAGAAAGAACAGAATATTGTGGTCTTTTAGCTGGAGTTGGATATTCCTCAGTAGTTACAGGAACAATGTCAATTGTAACATTAGCTAATTCAAATATTTTTTTTGCAAATTCATACCAAGTACAATTATCACCATTTGTAAGATGATAAATTCCATATTTATCTGTTTTAATAAGCTCACAAATAGCTATAGCTAAATCTTTTGTAAATGTAGGAGAACCATGCTGATCATTAACAACTGTAATTTGATCATTATTTTTAGATAATTCCAACATTGTTTTTACAAAATTCTTTCCATTAAACCCATATAACCAAGCAGTTCTAATTATAAAATAATTTTTTGCATATTTTTTAATGAATAATTCTGCTTGAAGTTTAGTTTCACCATAATAACTATTAGGACCAGTTTTATCATCTTCACTATAGGGTTTAGAATTATCTCCAGAAAAAACATAATCTGTACTAATATGTAATAATTTAGCATTGATTTCATCAGCTATAATAGCTAAATTCTTTGGACCAATTGAATTAACATTGTATGCTAAGTCACGATTAGTTTCACAACCATCAACATCTGTGTATGCAGCCACATTGATAATGGCTTCTGGTTTTTCTTTATTTAAAAATTCTTTTACTTGACCTAAGTTAGTTATATCTAATTCTTCAACATCAGTAAGTATCAAATCATGATAATTTTCATTTTTTAATTCTTCTACTAAATCTGAACCTAACATTCCTTTATATCCAGTTATTAAAATCTTCATTTTATCATCTATCAATTAATAAGTTAAATGAGCTAATAAATTAAATAGTTAATGAGCTAAATAAGTTAAATAGTTAACTATCTAAATATAATTTTAAGCACCAATTTGATAATATTCAAAACCAATTTTGTTTAATACTTCTTTATCAAATTGATTTCTACCATCAAAAATCAGTTTATTATTCAATCTATTAGAAATTTCATTAAAATCTGGACTTCGAAATTCATTCCATTCAGTTACAATTATAAGTCCATCACTATCATCTAATGCATCATATTTATTATCACAAAATTCAATATTTTGATTATTAACGAAAATAGCTTCAGCTGGTTCTCTGGCTTTAGGATCATAAGCTTTTATAGTTGCACCAGATTCAATTAACTCGTTGATTATTACAATAGAAGGAGCTTCTCTCATATCATCAGTTCCTGGCTTAAAAGATAATCCCCAAAGTCCAAAACTTAGATTTGAAAGATCTTCTCCAAATTTTTCTTTTATTTTATTAACAAGAACCATTTTTTGTTCATTATTAACATTTTCTACTTCATTCAATATTTTAGGAGAATAGCCAGCAATTTCACCAGTTTTTATAAGTGCACTTACATCTTTTGGGAAACAACTTCCACCATAACCACAACCAGCATATAAAAAGCTATAGCCAATCCTATTATCACTTCCTACACCTAATCGAACTTTATTTATATCAGCCCCAACTTTTTCACAAATATTAGCTACTTCATTCATAAATGATATTCTAGTAGCCAACATTGCATTAGAAGCATATTTAGACATTTCTGCACTTCTAATGTCCATTACAATAAACCGATCGTGATTTTTAACATATGGTGCATAAAGTTCTTTTATTGTATTTATAGTTTTTTCATCTTCTGAACCTATTATTACTCTGTCTGGCCTCATTGAATCTTCAACTGCAGTTCCTTCTTTTAAGAATTCGGGATTAGACACCATTTCAAAATTATAATTAACATTTCTTTTATCTAATTCTTTCTGAATAATCTTTCTGATTTTATGCCCAGTTCCAACAGGAACAGTGGATTTAGTAACAACAATGAGGTCATTGGTCATTATTTGTCCAATGTTTTTAGCTACTTGAAAGACTACACTTAAATCGGCACATCCATCTTCAGCCATAGGAGTACCAACAGCTATAAAACAAATGTCTGAGTTTTGCAAACCTTCTTTCAATTCTGTTGTAAAAATTAGATTTCTATTATTGTAATTATTATTAACTATCCTTTTCAAATGTTGTTCATAAATAGGGATTATCCCATTTTTTAAAGACTTTATCTTGTTTTCATCTACATCTACACAATAGACAATGTTTCCCATCTCTGAAAAACAAGCCCCAGTGACTAATCCAACATATCCTGTTCCAATAACTGTTATATTCATTATAAATCACGGATGAATTTTAATACTATGAAAAATAATTGTTCATATGATATTTAATATTAATAAAGTTTCACTTATATTAGGTTTTTAGTTTATGATTTTTAAATTAATATTAAAAATACAATTAATGAATCTAATAAAATATTAAAGTTAACTATAAACCCAATATTTATAAATATATATCACTAATTTTAATATAAATAAAAGTTAAATTAATATTTATTTTAATTATATAATAAATATTTGATATAATTTTACTTAAATATAATTTTACTTAATATAAATTAATATTAATTAATAATTAAAAATTTTGATTTATTTTATAAATATTGAAAATTAAATATAAAATATTTTTGATTTATGTGATTATAATGAAGGTTTGTATAATTGGTCAAGGGTATATAGGTCTTCCTACAGCAGTTCTTTTTGCAAATAACAGTTGTGAGGTTTTAGGAGTGGATATAAACCCCAAAATAGTTGAAAATCTCAACGAAGGCAAGTTACATATAGAAGAGCCAGGACTTAAAGAGAAGTTGAAAATAGCTATAGATAACAAAAACTATTCTGCTTCAACTACTCCAGAAAAAAGTGATGTATTCATAATTACTGTTCCAACTCCATCAAATATAGAAGATTTATCTTGTGATCTAAGTTATGTTATTTCTGCATGTGAGTCAATAATTCCTTATTTAGAAAAAGAAAATATTGTTATCATTGAATCAACAATAGCTCCTATGTCAACAGACAATATTATAAAACCAATTTTTGAAAAAGCAGGATTTGAGATTGGAAAAGATTTGTATCTTTCACACTGCCCAGAAAGAGTTCTTCCTGGAAAAATAATGGAAGAATTAATTAACAATGATAGAATTGTGGGAGGAATAACTCCACGATGTTCAGATAAAGCTGCTAATGTATATAAAACTTTTGTTAAAGGAAAAATAATGAAAACAGAAGCTAAAACAGCTGAAATGTCCAAATGTATGGAAAATACTTTCCGTGATGTCAATATTGCATTAGCCAATGAATTAACAAAGATATGTTCTAAAATTGGAGTTAATGCATTAGATGTTATTGATTTAGCTAACAAACATCCAAGAGTAAATATACACAGTCCTGGACCTGGTGTTGGGGGGCATTGCTTAGCTATCGATCCTTATTTTATCTATGCACTTGCTCCAGAAGAAGCTAAAATGATTAAATTAGCTAGAGATACCAATGATAGTATGCCTCAATTCGTGGTAGATAAAACAAAAGAACTTTTGAATGATATTGAAAATCCGAAGATAGCTATTTTAGGAGTTGCCTATAAGGGAAATACTGGAGATACTAGAGAAAGTCCAGGAGTAATAGTGTGTCATTTACTAAAAGAAGAAGGTTTTAATATAGGTATTCATGATCCCCATGTTGATGGTGAAAATTATTGTAGTTTTGAAGAAGCTATTGAAAATGCTGATATCTGTCTTATATTATCTGACCATGACGAATTCAAGAATTTGGACTTTAATTTGATGAATGAAAATATGAGAAATCCAATAATTTTTGATACTAAAAATATTGTTGAAAATATTTCAAATAATAATATTAAGATTATAAATTATGGAAATTTAAGCAAGTTATAAATAGTTTTCATTGAAGGTGATGTTATCACAAATTTAGTCGAAAAAACAATTGAAATTGGATTTAGCGAAGTTGAAAGCAAACAATTTCCCAAAAATGAGTTTTTTCAATTAATAGTCAATGAAAATGATAACAAATATGAATTCTTATTAAAACTAAGCAAAATTAATAAATTAATTGTCTTTGGTTCTGGTGCTGTAGATTTAAAAGGATCTAATCCTATTAAACCTCCCATATATAATAGATACAGTTGGAATACTCATTTTAATGAATCATTAATTTTTTATAATGATCCTACCAGATATTTAAGTGATGATATCGCAGTAGGGTGGGGAGTAGGAACAAAAAAAGAATATTTTTTAGAAAAGATTGCAGAAATTATAAAAAAAATTATAAAAAACTATAATGATGATGTATTTTATAAAAAAAAGATAAACAATGAAGATATTCTATTTTATGGAAGTTCAGGAGGAGGTTTTACTTCAATAATCCTTGCAACATTGATTAAAGGATCAAAAGCTTTAGTAAATAATTCTCAACTAATAATAGAAAATTATTATGACAAACATGTCAATACAATGAAAAAAATCTGCTTTAGTGGGTTAAATGATAAGGAAATAGTTAATAATTATGGGTACAGATTAAATGTTTTAGAAACTTTCAAAAAAGCAGAATATATTCCTCCAATTGTATATTATGTCAATTTAAACTCTAGTCATGACATTAATAAACAATGCATACCATTTATTAAAGAATTAAAAGAGCTTGATATTTACAATGAAAAAAATAATGTCGAAATAATATTTTATACTGATGACAATGGACACAGCCCAATGAACAAAGCCCAAACTATAAAAATTATCAAAGAAAATGCGAATTATGAATCTAATTATAATTATTTTAATAAAGTGAAATTACTGAAAAAAGAATTACAAAGGTATAAATCAAGAAAAATTATAAAAATCACTGATGAAATAATTAAAATAAAAAATAAATATATATAGTTTGATTCATCACTTCATGTCAAAATTTAAAATATATGATTGATATGAGGGTCGGCCAAAATTCCATATCGGCTTTTTAAAATCTTAGGAAAATCCTTTGTTTAGCAAAAGAAGAAACTTTTTTTTTTGAAAAAAGCTATTTTTGGCCGACCCTCGATATCTTAAAAATAAATTAAAAAAAGAAATGCCTATTCTATTATTATAAACTTATTTAAAAATCTTAATCATTTTATCAAGATATTTTATGATCTTATGATTTTCATATATCTTCAACTTATTCTTCAACTTATTTTTTTCCATAGAAATACTATGAATTTTGTGTTTATTGGCATTCATTATTCTTTTATATCTTAAAATATTTTCAATGTCTTTTGTGACCATTAAACTGAAAAATAACTTCAATTCATCATTTTTAGGATTATTAGCATATTTAACATTTTTTTTAATAAACCAATCCATCTCAATTAAAACTTTTTCGAATTCTTCTTTTGTAGAAAAATTACTAAAAAGAATTTTTGGTAAAAGATAGTTTAAAAATCCTCTAAAGATGTTTTTTATATAGAACTCTTTTCCATATTTTAAAAATAAGTCGTGTTTAATTTTTGAACCCTTCATGGTCCCATTAATATATTTTAAAGTGATATTATTTGTTATAGAACTTTCTCTAAACACGTATATATATATACATTCATTTGGAAGATATTTAATTCCTTTAGCATTGAAAAAAACTTCATATACAAATATTGTATCCTGGCCAGGGATATTAGGCACGAATTCTATCTTATTTTTCTCTAAAAAATCTTTTCTAATTATTTTACCAGATAGTGCAGGAGATAATGATAAAAGTTTCATATTTTCATCAATATTTTCCACAAAAGTCTTTCCAGAAAACCAATCATTATTTCTAATTTTTAAAATATTCCCTTTATTTTCAATTCGATTTCCAAAAACTATATCTATATCTTCTTTAGTTATCTCATCATATAACAATTCACATGCATTATCCTCATAATAATCATCAGGATCTAAAAACATTATATATGGAGAGGATGCGTGAGCCATAGCTACATTTCTCGGTATTCCAGCAGACCCTGTATTATCCTCCAAGTGAAATGCGAAACAATTAGAATATTTGTTAGCATATTCATCAATAATTTTCCCACTTTTATCAGTTGAAGCATCATCTACCATTATAACTTCAAGATTTTTAAACCCTAATGTTTGTGATTTAACAGATGAGAAAGCTTTTTCTATATAATCTTCAACATTGTGTATTGGTATTATAATACTAATTTTAAAGCTCATTTTCACTCCAATTACTCTATAATAAGTATTTATTCAAATAAGACAATGATCTATTTTTTGTATAATCATTTATTTCAAAAATTTTTTAATGAAGCATGTAATCTTTCGAATAGGTTTTGTTATTTTCCAACTATTTGAAGATATTATAAGTTCATTATTCCTTTTTAATTCTTTATTACAATTTTTCAAATGTTCATTTTTCTTTTCAAGTCTTTTAATTTTATTTTCGAGACGAGTTGTGGTAATCATTATTTCTGAAAACTCATTGAAACTGTTAAAATCTAAATAAGATTCAGATTTCAAGGCATTGAAATAAAAACTTAAATTTCTTTGACTTAAATTAATAAGATATTCATGTCTCATATGGGAATCATTGTAAATGCTATTAAAATCTTCAGTGATATACTTAAAAAATTTTTTTTGAAAATTTTCATTCATTTTTTCATATTCGCTGCGAATTAAAAAAATTTTACGGTTTAATAATTTTTTTTTATAATAATCAAACGCATTATTATATTTAAAAGAATTTATAATGTGATCAGCTATTGGGATTATATCTTGACACCTATGTCCCCTCATATTAACTAGAGAACTTTTATGTCTCCTCCTATAGTAAAAATATTCCTCAATTAACTCCATTCTCTCAGCACTTAAAAAAATATTGTAAAAAAATGGATTATCATGCATTACACGTTCTTCTGGAAATTTTGCATTTGATTTGTCTAAAAGCTCTTTTTTATACAATTTTAACCAAGGACTAACAGCAAAGCAAAATATAAAATCCTTAACTTCATCAAAATAAAATAATCTATTTTTAAAAGAGTCATTTAAACATTTAAAATTATAATAATCAATTTCATAAAATTGAGAAGTTATATCATCATAATTTTTAGCTAAAAATATAAGAAGATCTAAATTCTTGAGTTTAGACTCATTGTAAGTATATTCAAGCATTTTCTCCTCAACCCAATCGTCAGCATCAATGAAAGATATATACTCCCCCCTTGCAAGTTTAAGACCTTCATTTCTTGAGAAACCTCCCCCATTATTTTTTACATTGTTAATAATAGTAATTCGATTGTCTTTTTTTGCATATTTTTCCAAAATTGCCAAAGAATCATCACTAGACTTATCATTTATACAAATAATCTCTATTTCTTTTAGTGTCTGATTAACAACACTGTCTAAACATTGTTCAAGATATTTTTCAACATTATAAACTGGGATAATTACTGATACTTTGATATCATTCATGAAAATCACTTAATTAATATTATATAGTCATGATAGTGAGATTGGTTTAGCTAATAAAAATATGTTTTCATCTGAAAATCTTATATGGGGAGAGAAAATAATTATTTTTACAAAATTTTATTCTTAATATTATGGGTTTAAATTTAAGATAATTTTATTTTAATTCTTAATTTATTAAAATTTAATATTTTAACTAATTAAATCTTAAATAAAATTCTAAATATTAATATCAAATGATTAGATTTTTTCTACACTATAATTCATTTATTTGAATAATAATAATATAATGATTAATTCCTAATTTAATCTTATATAATCAATTTTTTAAATAATAATAATAATAATAATAGTTTATTACTCTTTAAAAAAATGCTAAGGTAATTTAATTGGCTTACAAAATTTCGATATTAGACTTGTTCCAAACTTCTACAATAATAAAAAAATTATCTGAATTTCTTCATAAGTTTCCTCATAGGTTTAGTAATTTTCCAACTCGTAGAAGAATAAATTTTTTCAAGCTCTTTTTTAAGCTCAATATTCTGATTTTTAATTTCTATATTATTATCCTTTAAATTCCGATTTTTGTCTAAAAGTTTTTTATTTTTATTCTTTAACTTATCCTTACCCAATTTCATGTTCTCATAGTTATTTTCAAGAGTTCTAACTCTAGATGTCAAATATGAATTTTCATTTAAAAGATCAAATTCTCTAAAATCCTCTGTTTTCTGTGAATTAATGTAAAAATCTAAATTACGAGGAATTAAGCTATTTTTATAATCTTCATTTAAATTTTCATTTTTTCTTATTACATTAAAATCATCTTTTACTAATTTAAAAAATTTTGATCTGTTTTTTCCTTCAAATTTGTTATATTCATGTTTAATTAATGTAATTTTCTTGTTTAAAACATTTTTTTTGAATATTGTAAAAAAATTATTTTCTTTGAAAATTTGTATTATTAAATTAGTTATTGGTATAATATCAAAATGTTTTTCATCAATAGATGACATCACAGAATTTTCTGATCTTCGGCGAAAATAAAAATATTCGTCATATAATAAAACTCTTTTAGCATTCAATATAATGTTGAAGAAAAAAGGATTATCTTCAAAAATTAATCCTTCAATAAATTTTGCACCAGTAGTATCTATTAAATCTTTTTTATATAACTTATTAACTGGAGAAACAGCTAAATAAAATATTTTATCTTTAAAATCATTCCAAGTGTATATTGAATCTTTAAAAAATTCTTTTACAGATAAAAGATCATAATAATCTGTTTTATAGAATTTTTGACTATTGTCATCATAATTAATCATTTTAAAAATTATTAAATCAGTTTGATCATGCTTTGCCTTTAAATATAAGCATTCACATGTTTTTGTATCGATCCAATCGTCTGAATCTAAAAAAATTATGTATTCCCCATTAGCTTTTTCAATACCCAAATTTCTAGCTGATCCCGCACCACCATTTTTTTTGTTAATAATAATTATTCTTTTATCCTTAGAAGAGTATTGATTTAATATTTCAAGAGATTTATCAGTAGACCCATCATTAACACATATGATCTCTATTTCTTTTAATGTTTGATTAATAACACTGTTTAAACATTCTTTAAGATATTTATCAGAATTATATACTGGAATAATGATTGAGATTTTTAATTCATTCATAAAATCGTGCCTTTTTTACAATAATTGTGTTTATGATTATTATAATATATTATCTAATATATAATATAAATTATCTAATATATTAAATAATTAATATTTTTTATTATGTTTAAAAATATAAAATTATGTTAAATATATTATATTTAATAAATTTATATTGAAAAAATTTTCTTTTTATATTAATTTACAAGATTACTACTTTAATCTTCTTAAAAAATTTCTTATCCCATTAATAGATACTGATTTTTGAAATTTTAATTTTTTAATTTCTTTTTCAGTTTTAACTTTTATATTTTCAGAGTTTCTATTTTCAACTTTTCTATTTTTAGCTTTAATATCCTTAAATCTCAATTTTATGCTTTCATCTAGCGATATAGCTTCCTGGTAAGAAGTAGAATTAATAATATTTAAATAAATTTCATTATATCTTCTAGATAACATTGATTCAATAGTAGAAAATTTAATATTTGAAAGTTCTTTTTTTGATTTGAGTAAATACTCTTTTTGATGAGTTTTTCCACATCTTAAGAGCCAAAAATTTATTTGTTGTAATTTAAACTGATAGAACTCGGATTCATAAGATTTAAACAGATCGTTAGAAAATAAAAAAGATTGGACCTCATCAATCACTTTAAAAATATCAAATATTCTAGAAGTATCCTTAGAAATTAATAACATAGATTCTTGATGATTTTTTCTGTAAAAATATAAATATTCCGGGCAAAAAGACAATTTATTAGCTTTCAACAAAACTTGAACATGAAAAGGGACATCTGGATAAGTAATCTTCTCTTTAAAATAAAAATTATATGAATTCAAAAAATTTCTTTTGTAAAACTTAAACCATGGGGCAAATAAATTGTTCATTACTTCAGGTTTAATATCTAATGCATTAAAAGTGAAACTATTAAAATCTACATCATTATTAAAATATTTATCAAAATCAAATGATTTAGGAGTGATAATTTCATTAGAAGAGTAAAAATATCTAACTTTAAATAGAACTAAATCAGAATCATTAGATCTTGCATTATTATATAATTTTTGAAGTGCGTCTAAAACCAACCAATCATCATTATCAACAAATGCTACATATTCACCAGTAGCTATTTTTAATCCAGCCCCACGTGCTGCACCAACATCTCTGTTTTCTTGAGAAACAAGTTTGATTCTATTGTCTCTTTTTGAATAATTCTCCAGTATTTCAGGTGAACTGTCTGTAGAACCATCATCAACACATATAATTTCAATATCTTTTAATGTTTGATTAATTAAACTATCAAGACACTTTCCTAAATATTTTTCTGAATTATAAACTGGAACAATTACAGAAACTTTTATTATATCCATCATATCAATAATATTACTCTATCAATTATATATCTATCAACTATAATGCCTTATAATCCATAATCTCCTTATATTATGCATACCACCATTAATCTATTATTTATATTCATATATAATAATATTGTTTTTATTATATATAATTTTAAAATCTTCTAAATTAAATGTAGAATTATTTTTTTCATAGTATAACTTATTACGAAAAGAAGAATTATATCTAATATAATATGAAGCGTTTTTACTAATTAACTCATCTGAACTAAGCTCTTTAAAAGAAGAGCTATTTTTATACCCTGAAATAATTTTTGTTTTAAGATACCACAAGAAAGGTTCTTTATAATTTGAATATATGACTTTAGATGAATAATTTGAATCATAGACTTTTAAAAATTTTGACGCTTTTTTAATGTTATTATTAACAGGTACATCCAAATCTAGAGAATATATTCCTATAAATGAAGTTAACATGAGAATAGTTAAAAATCCAAAAATTATAGTTGGTAAAACTTTTTTAGTTAGCTTATTTGAAAATAAATTGTTAAATAGAGAAGCAAAATACTGAATTCCTAAAATAAGAATATAAACAAATGCAGGAATGACTGTTATAAAATACCTATCCACTTTAAAGCCCATGAAACTCTGAAATAGTAAAAAAATTAAAAAATACAATAACATAGTTAAATCTATAGTCAAAAATTTCAAATTATAATCTTTTAGGAAATAATACAAAGTCAATACAAATAAAAATGTTACAGGTAAAACAAATAAAAAAACATCTGAAAATAAACTAACAATAAAAACTATGGTTACAAGTATTAACAAAGCGAACTTAAGCCTAGAGTTAGTTTTTTTATAGTTTTTTATATGAGAATATAATTTTTTTATGTAATTTAGTAATCCTATACTACTTATCAATAAAACCAAATAGGCAATTAAATTAGTATTAGAATGACTAGGGTGCATTATATCAAAATAATTTTTAGATTGAGAAGAAATATATTTAGGAATGTTTTTAATATAATAAAATTTATCACTTATATCAACTGGGTCTTCTGTACCCATAGATGTGGAAAAAGTAGCTTGTTTAGCTATTTGCAAAAAAGGAAAAGGATTTTTAAAATCTATGAAAAAATGGTACAAAAAAGGAGCTATGATTAACAACCCTAATAGTATACCAATAAATGTTTTTATGATCTCATATCTTTTAATTCCATTTTCCATCAAATGAGCTAGGAAGATAAACAATAAAGGAATAATTAAAAAAACAGCAGTATATCTAGCAAGTACTGCTAAAGCTCCAATGGGAAAAACTAAATAAAGTAAATGTGAATTTCCCCTTAATCCATAGAATACTAGAACTATGGTCCAAATAGAAAGACTAACTGAAGCTATATCTATTCCTATGATTGTCCAAGGGAAAACTATATTTAATAATGAGAATAAAATCATTCCAAAAAAGCTAATATTCTTATTAAATCTAAGACTTAATAATAGAAACATTCCATACAAGCCAAAAATAAAAAACATTCCCAAAACTATGAAAAAGACTATTTCCCCTACATAAAACCTAAATCCGATTGAAGTTAAAAAAGGGATTAAAGGAGATATTGAATAGTTTATACCATCCACGATCCCACTAAGAACTAGGGCATTATTTAAATAGGAAAATGTATCATCATAAATTACTCCATACTTACTATTAAAATATATTAAAAAAGATACAAAAATTAAAGCATAAATTAATATAAAAATTGAATAATGACGCATCCGAAGCTTTTCTGCGAAATTTAATAATGGGTTTACTCTACTCATAAATATCAAGTTAGTTAATTTTAGACATATAAGTCATTAATATATTTATTTATCATGTTACATCGATGTTTCCAGTCATTTTTTTCTGCAAAAGCTATTTTCTCAGAAAATGATGCTAAATTATCTTTTTTATCTACACATAAATCAATTGATTTCAAAAAATCTTCATTACCATTACAAGTATATACATATAAATCTTTGAAATCAAAAAGCTCAGGAATATCTGTAGAAACAATTTTTTTGCCCATACTCAAATATTCATAGAATTTTACTGGATTAGTGGCCTTTATAAGATCTATATCGGATTTAAATGGTATTATGGCAACATCAAAGGTATTAAGATATTTAGGAAGAATATAGTAATCAATTTTACCTAAAAATTTAACATTAGATAAATTTTTAAGTTTCTCCTTAAATAATTCTTTGGAATCCTTGAAATCTCCTATAATTACAAAATCATAATTAGGTCTTTTGGTCGCAGCATGATAAATCTTTTCAAAATCAACCCAATAAGAAAGAGCACCATAGTAACCTATTATTGGCTTTTCATTTTTATAAGGTTTTATATGATTATTAAAATGATTAAATTCCGTCCCATTTCTAATTATTTTGACATTATTATTTAAGTTTTTCAGTTTCTTAGATAAAAAATTTGATGTTGTAATTACTAAATCAGTAAGACCAATCAAATGACGAAATGAATCTAATAATACTTCATCATCAGGGTGAAATCCTTCATATTCATCTAATACATCAAAAACTATTTTAAAATTGTATTTTTCTTTTAAATATTCTGTTAAATATGCCCAATTAGGAAATTCCACGAAAATTATTCCATTTTCTATATTGTTATTCTCTATATAACTATCAATACTCTCCTTAATTTCATTGAAATTACTCAGAAAATTAGTCGTAGATATAGAATTTTTAAAGTGCTTGCTATTCTTATTAGTGAATTTTAAAAAGATATTATTAATGTTTTTATTTATCTTATTAACTTTCGTAGATTCTTTTTCAAAAGAAGTGTTGAAATAATGGACTATATAATCTTTATTTCCAAAATAATCAGTTATGTGTTGAGGTCTTTGACGATATTTATATTTGTAATCTATGATCGAAAAAAACAATATATTTTTACTTTTAATTTGTTTCGTTGTTTTTTTATTGATTTTATTGTTGAAAATGTGAAACAGCTTATTTTTACATGAAAGTTTCAACTGTTTTGATAAAATATTTTTAGTATTTAAGCTCATGATATCTCTCGAAACAATATTATTTGTTATAATCAGTAACTATTTATATCAATGTTTCTTTAACTATGATATTAATATAACAAAGTAAAGCGACATGACCAATTTATGTAATATTATATATTATACTTAACTATAAATAAAATAATTTACGATAATTATCCAAAGATAAAATGATCTGATCTATTTATTGTTGGATTTATATAGGAGATAAAAATAATGACAATGTCTGAGAAAATATTAGCTAAAGCTTCAAATAAATCTTCATGTGAAGCTGGTGAGATAGTTATGGCTAATATAGATGTAGCTATGACCCATGATTTAACTGGACCACTTTCAGTTGAATCATTTGAAAAAATAGGAACTGAAAAAGTGTGGGATCCTAGTAAAATCGTTATCCCATTTGATCATCAAGTACCTGCTGATTCATTAGATGCAGCTAACAATCACATAATTATGAGAGAATTTGTAAAAAAACAAGGAATAAAAAACTTCTATGATGTAAACGAAGGAGTTTGTCATCAAATATTGCCAGAACTCGGCCATGTTGTTCCAGGAGAAGTAATCGTTGGAACTGACTCTCACACTTGTACCCATGGAGCATTGGGTGCCTTTGCTACTGGAATTGGATCTACTGATATGGCCATGGTATTTTCAACTGGTCAACTTTGGTTTAAAGTGCCTGAAACAATAAGATTCAATATTGAAGGAACTTTAAAAAAAAATGTTTATGCAAAAGATGTAATCCTTAACATCATCGGCCACGTTGGAGCAGATGGAGCTACTTACAAAGCATGTGAATTTGCAGGAAGTACTGTATCCAATATGACTGTTTCTGATAGAATGGTTCTTTGTAACATGGCTATTGAAATGGGTGGAAAAACTGGACTAGTTGAACCTGATGAAAAAACTTTAAATTATGTTAAAGCTAGATCAAATAAACCATATGAAGTATTTAAAACTGATTTAGATTCATCATCACTTGAAATAATGGATATCGATGTGGATAATCTTGAACCTCAAGTAGCTTGTCCTCACAATGTAGACAATGTAAAACCAGTGAGTGAAGTAGGAGTGGAAATAGATCAAGTATTTTTAGGTTCTTGTACTAATGGAAGAATATCTGATTTACGACAAGCAGCTAAAATATTAAAAGGTAATAAAATAGCTAATGGGGTTAGAATGCTTGTTATTCCAGCTTCAAAAGAAGTTTATACAAAAGCATTGAATGAAGGTTTAATAAGCACTTTTGTTGATTCTGGAGCATTAGTATGTAATCCTTGTTGTGGGCCATGTCTTGGTGGACATGTAGGCCTTATAGGACCAGGAGAAGTAAGTCTTTCAACTTCAAACAGGAATTTTAAAGGAAGACAAGGTAGTCCAGAAGGGAAAGTTTATTTATCATCAGCTGCAGTGGCAGCTGCTTCAGCTATTAAAGGAAGAATTGTTGCACCAGAATAGCTATTGGTGATTCGGAAGTTTTATTATGAAAGGAAAGGTATGGAAATTCGGAAATGATATCGATACAGATATTATAATCCCTGGAAGATATTTAGTAGTAACTGACCCTGATAAATTAGCTAAACATTGCATGGAAGGTTTAGATCCAAATTTTTGCAATAAAATAGCTAAAGGAGATATAATTGTAGCTGGAAAGAATTTTGGTTGTGGTTCTTCAAGAGAACATGCCCCAATAGCTCTTCAAGGTGTGGGTGTAGGAGCTGTAATAGCTGAATCTTTTGCAAGGATTTTTTATAGAAATGCTACTAATGTTGGAATTCCTCTTCTTGAAGCTCCTGGAATAAGTGAAGCTTTAAATGAAGGGGAAGAGATTGAGATAGATGTGGAAAGAGGAGTAATCATTTCAGAATCTGGAAAAGAATATAAATTCAAAAAATTGCCCCAATTTATGTTAGAAATTCTTGAAAAAGGTGGTTTAATCCAATATCTTAAAGAAAAGAGTTGAGCTATAAATTTAAACTATATTTTAAAATTTTTTCTTTGCATTTATTAACTTATCTATAAATCTAACAATTTTCTTGATTTATATTTACTTAATTCTTTTTTTAAGGTTATATTTTTCCCAATATTTCTTGATTTAAAGAAATATTGTATTTTTTTATTGTTATATGACTTTTATCCAGATATCTAATTAAGTTCCCTATATCTTTATATTTCATTTGGCTGTGGCAATTTTCATTATTAGTTATAACAATTTTATTCTTCCTAAAGAAGGCATCTTAATAAGTTCTTAAAGTTCTTTAAAAAGAATATGGTGGTTATTTGGTGGTTATTTATATCATAAGAGAATCGTCATTGACAAAAAACTAATAGATGAACTATATATTTCTCTTTTAAACATTTTCAAGATACTTAAACGGAATTTATATCCACCATCTACGGTTTTTTGATAATTTTTGGATAACATTTCCAATTATTTCTAAATAATAAATGTCTTCTGTTCCTACACACTTTTCTTGGGGGCCACATCATAGCAAAAACAAATGAAATTAATATTGATACTTTAAAACATTATTAAGAATTCAAATTTAACATTGTCTTGAAAAATTTCAAGTCCAAATAACCCATCAAAAGGAAGTTTAAAACTAATTAACTCTTCTTCAATAGTTTAATAATTTTATCAACAAATCCTTTTTAAAAAAAATGCTCATATATCTAATATTTATTTATAATCTTTATTTTGTAAATAATTTTATGTAAATAATTATTATCCAATTTTTAAGATTTTATTGGTAAAAAGTTTATTTAAGTTATTTTAGTATGTAAAAATTATTTATAAAATAAAGATTAAATATTTATTCAATTAATAGGAAAAATTAAAAAAATATTGATAAAAAATTATTTTAATTCGAATAAATTGAAATATTGTGTTAAAAGTATTAATTAGTGATTATATGTACAAAATAGCTATTGTCCCTGGAGATGGGATTGGAAAAGAAGTTATGAAAGCTGCTTTACATGTTTTAGAAGCTTTAAATATAGACTTAGAATATGAATTTGGTGAAGCTGGAGATGAATGTAAAGAAAAAACTGGTGAAGCTCTTCCTCAAAAAACAATAGATATAGTTAAAAAAGCTGATGCTTGCTTGTTTGGAGCTGCAGGAGAAACTGCTGCAGATGTAATTGTTAGACTCCGTCAAGAAATGGAGCTATTTGCAAATCTTCGCCCTGTAAAATCATATCCTGGAACTAAAGCATTATTTAATGATTTGGATTTCATGATAGTTCGAGAAAATACAGAAGGAATGTATGTTGGAGAAGAAGAACTTAGTGAAGATGGAAATACAGCAATAGCTAAAAGAATCATTACAAGATCTGCTTCTGAAAGAATTTGTAATTATGCTTTCCAATATGCGAAAGATAACAATAAAAAAAAAGTTACTGGTGTTCATAAAGCTAATGTCTTGAAAAAAACCGATGGTTTATTTAAAAGAGTGTTTTATGAAATAGCTGAAAAATACAATGCTGAAGGAATTGAAGCTGAAGATTTTTATGTTGATGCAACAGCCATGTATTTACTTACAAGGCCACAAAGCTTTGAAGTGATTGTAACCACTAATCTTTTCGGAGATATTCTATCAGATGAAGGAGCTGGCCTTGTAGGAGGATTAGGAATGATTCCTTCTGCCAATATTGGAGAAAATGGAGGATTATTTGAACCAGTTCATGGTTCTGCTCCAGATATAGCTGGTGAAGGAATAGCTAACCCTACTGCAATGTTACTATCTGTAGTCATGATGCTTAACTATCTTGGAGAAAAAGAAAGTGCTAAATTATTAGATAAAGCTATTTTAGAAGTTTTAGCAGAAGCAAAAACTGTGACTAGTGATCTTGGTGGAAATTCTAATACCATGGAAATGGCTGATGCAATTAAAAAGAGAATAAACGGTTAGTGAAATATTACTGATCATTATTTAACATTTTTTAATGAAAAATAGGAGGAATTTTTTGAAAACTCAAGAAGAGATAAGAGACGACTTTCCTATTTTAAAAAATATCACTTATTTAGATTCAGCAAGTACAAGTATTACTCCAAAACCTGTTATTGATGCTATCGATGACTATTATTATAATTATAATGCTAATTCAGGTCGTGGAGCTTACAGAATAGCTATTAAAGCTAGTAACAAATTAGAAGACACTAGATCAAAAATAGCTAATCTAATAAATGCTGATAAAAACGAAATAATATTCACAAAAAACACTACAGAAGCTATTAATATGATAGCTAATGGTTTTAAATTTGAAAAAAATGATAATATTATCATTTCAAATGTAGAACATCATTCTAATTTTGTTCCTTGGTTAAATCTAGAAAAAAATAGTCCTAAAAATATTAAAATTAAAATAGCTAATGCAAATTCAGAAGGAATCGTTGAAAATTCAACAATTGAAGAGTTACTAGATGAAAATACTAAACTTGTAGCTATTAGCCATGTTACTAATTCAATTGGAGCTTGTCAAGATATCAAGCGTATTTCAAAGACAGCTCACAGAAATAACAGTTATTTTCTCTTAGATTGTGCTCAATCAATTGGACATGTGAAAATAGACAATAAAAAAATTAATGCGGATTTCATAGCCTCTCCTGGACATAAAGGCCTTCTTGGACCAATGGGTACAGGCTTTCTCTATGGGAAAAAAGAGATATTGGAACATGTAGAACCAACAAATCTTGGTGGAGGAACCATAACTAACCTTGTAAATAAAGAATTTACATTAGAAGAAGTTCCATATAGGTTTGAAGGAGGAACTCAAAATATTGACGGTATTATTGGATTAGGAGCTGGTATAGATTATATAAATCAAATAGGACTTTCAAATATTTATACTCACTCTAAATACTTAACACAAGAACTTTATAAAGGCTTATCTGAAATCAAAAACGTTATTTTATATGGAAATCCTAAAAATATCTTCAGTATTATATCATTTAATATTAAAGGAGCCAATCCATATGATGTAGCTAAAATATTAGATGAAACAGCCAACATATGTGTTAGAAGTGGATTTCATTGTGCAATACCATCACTAAAGCATATGAAAGCAAAAGAAGGTACAATAAGAGTTTCATTCCATTATTATAATAATTTAGAAGATATCATAGGATTATTAAAGTCAGTAGAGGAGATAGCTAATTTCTATAAATGATAATTAAAAAAATGTTAGAAAATATTAGAAACATTGCAGAAAAGTTTAGAAATATTTAGAAATATTTTAGAAAATATAAAAATATTTAGAAAAATATTATACTCAAATCATAGAAATTAAATATAACTTTAATTATAAAATTAAGAATGATAAAAAATTATAATTATATTTATTAATACAATTATTTTATAAAAGATTATTTTATAAAAATATCATGATAGTATTTAATTTTATCATTCTTATTTAAATAATGAGTAATAACTTATTAATAAGAATAATTTGTTAATGAGAATTTATTAATATAAATGATTTATTAATTTAAGTATTATATATTAAAAATTGTTGATTATGATTTTACTTTAGTTTTTATGGATTTTTAAAAGATTTAATGATTAAAACATGAATCAAATAATTAATAATATTACAATATAAATATGATATTATAATCAGTAGTTCGTAAAGTGTTTTTGTATTTTTATTTTTTTATGTGTTTTTTGTTTTGTTCTTTTTTTTTATCAATTGGTTTCTTATGTTATGTTGGGATTTGTTGTGGTATTTGTTTGGGTTTGGTTTTGTTTGTTTGATTTTCAGGGTTTTTTTATGTATATTTTGGATTTTTTCGTGGTGTTGTTCTTTTTTTTAGGTTGTTATTTTGTTGGTGAATCCTAGTTTTTCTTCGGTTGTTCGGTTGATTTGTTTTAGCATGTTTTTGAATGTCCAAGTTACTTTTTGGCGTCCGCCTTGTCGTGGTGTGCTGAGTTGTGTCCATTG
>NZ_LWMW01000102.1 GCF_001639285.1 Methanobrevibacter cuticularis
TCGGTCTATAATTCCACTATCAGTGATAGTGATATTGGTGTTGTTTTCAATGGTACTAATAATACTTTAACTGGTTCCAATATACTCAATAACCTAAAAGGAGGAATAATTGTCTATAATGTAACTGGTAATCGTATTAATTATAACCGTATTTTCAATAATAATGGCACTGGTTTCGATATAGTAAACTTTGGAAATGATACAAATGCTGATTTGAATTGGTGGGGTAATAATACTCCTAATTTACCAGCTTGGATAAACAATTATTATATAGTTACTATTATTAAATTAAATGGAGAAGATTATTATATTTTATCTTTAAATGGTTCTTCCCCTGTTAATTCTACTATTGTGGCTAATTCAAGCCTTGTACAGATTGGTGAGAATGTTCTTATTAGTGGTCAGTTTGATTTTGATAGAGATGCTGATGCTAGTTTATTGCCTTATTTTGAAATGATAAGCAGTAATAGTTCAGGAAATACTACCTATGATGCTAGAATTCCTAGAAAAATAAGTAACTATGATAGAATTATTGTTGATAATCAAATATTAACAACTAATATTGATTTTATTTTTGACATTATTGTTGATGGTAACAAGCAAAACAACATTAATCTATCTGATGCTAATGCTATATGGACAACTGAATATACAACTAATCGTACTGGCAATATAACTGCAGGAATCAATTCTACTGGAAACTTAATATTCCAACAATTTAGTAATTCTACAACTTTCATAGTAAATGATCCAAATAAGAATAGTACTAATTCTACTATTGTTGTTAGTCCTAATCCTGTTCAGATTGGTGATAATATCACTGTTAGTGGTCAGTTAGCTAATTTTACTGGGATAACTAGTATTAATGTTACTATCGATGGCACATTATTTAATGTGGCTGTTGATGGTTCTGGTGGTTGGAGTAGGAATTATACTACTAATCGTACTGGTTCTATTAATGTTACTGTTAGTCTTTCTGGAAATGGTAATTTCTTTGATTTCAGTAATTCTACAACTTTCGCAGTGAATAAGAATAGTACTAATTCTACTGTTGTTGTTGGTAATGTTCAGATTGGTGAGAATGCTACTATTAGTGGTGTTTTAGCTAATTTTACTGGTGTTACTAGTGTTAATGTTACTGTTGATGGTAATATTCAATTGGTTAATGTTGATGGTTCTGGTGGTTGGAGTTTGAATTATACTACTAATCGTACTGGTTCTATTAATGTTACTGTTAGTCTTTTTGGAAATGGTAATTTCTTTGATTTCAGTAATTCTACAACTTTCGCAGTGAATAAGAATAGTACTAATTCTACTGTTGTTGTTGGTAATGTTCAGATTGGTGAGAATGCTACTATTAGTGGTGTTTTAGCTAATTTTACTGGTGTTACTAGTGTTAATGTTACTGTTGATGGTAATATTCAATTGGTTAATGTTGATGGTACTGGTGGTTGGAGTTTGAATTATACTACTAATCATACTGGTACTTTCGATATTGTTGTTAGCTTCGCTGGTAATGAAAATTATACAAGCTTTAGTAATTATACTAGCTTCAATGTTACTAAATTGGCTGTTAATTCAACTGTAAATATTCCAAGTGATGTCAAAGTGGGTAAAACCATAACAATTGATAGTGTGCTTGTTGATGAAAATGGTAATCCAATAGCTAATGCTTCAATTAATGTTACTGTTGATGGTAAAGTTTATCATTTGACTACTGATTCTAATGGTCGATGGAATATTACTTACAAACCAACTCATGCAGGAAATGTTAATACTGTGGTTGATTATTCAGGAAACGATAAATACTTTAGTTATACCAATACTACAACTTTTAATGTTGTAAAAGGTGAAGCTATTGTTGATATTGATGTGGTTAAAAATCCTGATGGATCTGTTGATGTGATTGTTACAGTAACCGATGAAGACGGCGATCCAATACCAAATCATGAAGTTGATGTTGATTTGGATGGTAAATACATCGGAAATATCGTTACTGATGTTGATGGTATTGGAAAAATCCATATACCAAGTAATAAACTCAATGATGGTAAACATCTGATTACAGTTACATCTGATAATGTAAACTACAATACTAATCCAGTTTCAGTTGAATTTGAAATAAAAAACAACAACAATGATACTAATAAAACAAATAACAATCCAGTAGCTAGTGCTACTATGAAAAATACAGGAATGCCAATAATAGCTATTATATTAGTGTTGTTAACCATATTTGGAATAGGTATTAGAAGAAAACAAAATTAAACATTTTTTTGGGAGGAGTTATTTATTTTCTCCCCAATTATTTTTTTTTATTGTTTGAGGGTGACTCATACTTTTTTTAGAAGTTTTATTTTCAGAAATCTCTTTTTTATACTTTTTTTTAGAAGTTTTATTTTCAGAAATCTCTTTTTTTATAATTTTTTTAGAAGTTTTATTTTCAGAAATCTCTTTTTTATACTTTTTTTTTAATATAGTCCTAGACATTTGATTTAAAAATAATATTAAATTTTTAATTGTTAAAATTCTTTTATTTATAAAAATAATGATTAATATGAATATTTAATAATATTATAATTTTGAGAAGTTTTGTCCAACACTATAAATTGAAATTTAGTAATCAAATAAATTAATTTAGAAAAATAGTTATATTAAATAAATTATTTAACCTAAGATAAATATTCTTATATAAACATATACAATATAAAGACTTAATAAAAATATTCCATGAATCCTAGTGAATTTCATATTGTTATATTTCATTATAAGTAATGTTATTGCTGCAATAGCTATCATCACTGGTGCATCAAAGTAGAGAGAAAGTGGTTCTACTGAAATTGGTGCAAAGAATGACATGAGTCCAATAGCTATTAATATATTGAAAGTGACACTTCCAAAAATTGTCCCCATAGAAAGATCATGAAGCCCTTTCATAGCTGAAGTTAATGTCACGACCAATTCTGGAATGCTTGTTCCAATAGCTAAAGTGAACAACCCCATAATTGTTTGAGGGATGCCAAAGATTCTAGATAGATCCACTGCACTGGAAACCAATAGGTCACATGCAATTGCTAATCCTGCAATAGAAATTATGACTAAAAGAACAGATTTTAATCTCACTTTCTTCTTTTTTTCCTCTACAATTTCTTTATATTCAATATGATTTTTAATATCATCTTCAATAATTTCTTTCTTCTCTTTAACCCTTTTAGCAGTCTTATTTTTAAAATTTTTAATGTCTTTTTTCTGATTTTTAAGTAGAATTCTAAAATAATAAACATAGGAGACTACCATTATTGTAGCACCTAAAATAGATATATTAAAAATTGAAATAGTTGGATTGGTTGGATTGGCTAAAAAAGCTAGTATCATAACACCCACTAATATTAATCCAGTGATTACAGCAACCAAGCCATCACGATTAATGGATCTTTTGTCTGCTTTAACAACACCTGTAACAGTGGCTGTTATACCTAATATCCCTGCAATATTCCATATATTAGATCCTAAAACAATACCTACGCCCATTTCAGAGCTGTGTGAGATAGTTGCTAAAAGAGATGAACCAAATTCAGGAAGAGAAGTTCCAATAGCTGCTGCAGTAACTCCTAAAAGAATTTGAGATACTCCTAAAGCAGTTCCAATCTCAACAATATTATCTACAAAGATATCTGCTGCTTTAATAACAATAAATAAAGAAAAGATTAGAAGTAGCAATGGTACTATAATTTCAAACACATAACTCCCTCCAATACATTTAACTCCAAAGAATAGGATTATCCTATACTAACTACTATAATCCCTTAATTATTATATTAATATTGTCTTATATTTAAAACTTAACCTTATAAACATATCTTTTTTTATTATATATTACTATATTCACTTATATGAAATTCAATTAATAACATAAAATATCAGTAGATGTTTTTATGTAATTACTAAAAATTATTTTAATAATTGATTAAAAGCAATACAGTAATTTTATGTTTTATCAAATTCAATAGCTATTTAGTCTAGTTTTAATAAAGATTATTAAATAATTATTTTATTTATATTCAATAAAGATTATTAAATAATTATTTTATTTATATTCAATAAAGATTATTAAATAATTATTTTATTTATATATTGAATTAATATAAAAAAGGAGTATTTTTATGTCTATAGAAGATCAGAATATTGGAAATCTACCAGAATTAATTCTTGAAACTGATGATATATCAATGATTTTAACTTTAAAAAAAGATTATTCTAAAATTGAAGATATAGATGAACGAAAAAAAGAATTCACGAAAGATATGAAAGATTTTATTGATGAATTTGTAAGTAATCCTGAATTTGATGAATTGATGAATTACTATTAGATAGAAATAGTTTTCTAAACTATAATTCATTTTTTGGAATTGGTTATTTTCTGATTTATTTTTTTTTGGAATTGGTTATTTTTTGATTTATTTTTTTTGGAATTGGTTATTTTCTGATTTATTTTTTTTTGGAATTGGTTATTTTTTGATTTATTTTTTTTGGAATTGGTTATTTTCTGATTTTTTTTGGAATTGTTTATTCTATAATTCAATTTCATAGATAGATTCAATGTTGTTTTTATGTACTTTAAAGGCGTCTTCTTCAGTTAAAATTTCTTTCCTAATAAAATCAAGAGTTCTTTTTGGAACAGTTTTTGGACCTAAAACAGCTCCTGGACGAGTTAAATCATCTAAATAATCAGTTTCCATTAAAAAATCAGTCCCTTTTGAAATAGCTATTTTAATATTTTCTTTTCCTGAGATAACAGAAGGTGTTAAACCAAAATTTTCTTTTTCTTTGACAAATGGTCCTGAAAAATGTTTAATTAGTTTCTTTTTGTTGAAATTTATCTCATCTGCAAAGGATGCAAATTCTTTAAACTGTTCTTCACTTGCACTTTCAGTATGTAGTTGAACTGGACAATCAATATCTTTAGCTAATTTAAGCCCATATTTGAGAATTTTATTTTGATATTTCATTTCTTCTACACTCACTTCATAGTGTGGTCGTCCAATTTCACCAATAGCTATTGCTTTTTTCTCTTCCACTAACTTTTGACTGTATTCTAATCCTTCTTTTATCATTTCAAATGAATTTTCTAAGGATGTTCCAGTTTCAACTAGCTTTGAAAGCTCAGAAGGATGAACACCACAAATTGCATAAGCTTTAACAGGCGTATTCTGGATTATCTCTTCAGTGTAGTGAATAACTAAATCCATAGCTTTTTTGAAGTTGAAAGGTTCTCCAAATGTCCAGGAAGGTTTATTTGGAATAATCATCACCCTTCCACCTGCATTATAAAATTCTTTAGCTATTTTTACCGGCCCTTTTCCATTAATGGGGTCAACATGGATATGATTATCTGTTATTGGAATTTCATTAGGATTAGCTATCATGGTACTCTTTTTTAATTTATATAATTTTTAGTATTTGTATTAATGTAATTGATGCTATTAAAAATCGGCCAGATTTTGTAAATTATATTTTTTCAAAATAAGAAAATTATCATTTACAATTGAAACGATTATTTCTTAATAGTTTTATTTATCAAAAATCATAAATATAATAAATATAATAAATGAGCTTTGAAGGATATGGGATAGGGATAATGCAATAACTTAATAAAAAAAGTTTTAATGAAGATAGAAGAAAAAAAACCTAAGAATCATGGTTATTTTTTTATGATGAATTAAATGACAGACCATTTACACAAATTTTAGTGATTTAGAAATAATAATGGAATTTTACAAAAAGGATTCTTATTAAGTAAAACGACCTAATTATATAAATAATTGTACAAGATAAATTAGAAGTAGCTAATTGATTAACTGAACATCATAATAATATATAATAGTATATGGTAATATTATGGTAATATAGGATAATGTATGATAATATTATGGTAATATAGGATAATGTATGATAGTATTATGGTAATATGGGATAATGTGTGGTAATATTATGGTAATATGGGATAATGTGTGGTAATATTATGGTAATATGGGATAATGTGTGGTAATATTATGGTAATATGGGATAATGTGTGGTAATATAGAATAATGGTGATAAAATGACTATTATACTTACAAATATTGGTGAAAATATATTAAATCAAAATATTATAAAAGAAACTTTTACTAAGTTAAAAAATCAGTATGAATTAAAAGAGGGAGAAGAACTAACAGAAATATTTTATTTAAATGAGAAAATATCAACTCCAAAATGGAGTTTTAAAGATATAAAACTAAATAAGTTTGAAATAGCTATGGATGAAGAGATGGAAGAAGTTTACAGTAATATAAATAAAATTATCAAAGATATTTTGGATAAAAAAGAATTTGTAAATGTAATAGTTGATAATAGCTTTCTTGCATACATAATATTAGAAATACTAATAAAAAACTTCAACATTACAGATGTTTTTATTTTAGAAAATGATGAATTAAAAAAAGCCCACCCATGTGGATGTGGCCCAGAGTATATGGGTTATTAGCTAACGATTGACATAGTCTCTGACTGATTAGTTTATATGTTTCAGTAGAAGATTCTTGCTCTCTTTTATAAATCCCCAGTTTTTTTATCATTAAAACTACTTTATTTATAAAAATAATGATAATATCAATATTTAAAAATATTATAATTTTGAGAAATTTTATCTAATTTTATAATAGACAATTTTTTATCTTATTAAAATTTAAAAATATTATAATTTTGAGAAGTTTTGTCTAATTATTATAATTTTGAGAAGTTTTGTCTAATTATTATAATAGACAATTTTTTATCTTATTAAAAACATAACATAATAAACATAGTGTAAGTTTTTTTGATTCATGAAACACGAAATTTTTGAGCTTGCATGTTATAAAAATTAGTAGTTTATCTTTTTTTGGACTATGATAAGCTGCTTTCAAATTATTCCACTAAAATATTAACTATTTGTTTTAGTAAATAGGAAATTCATTATTTAATTAAAATATATGATGGAGGAATATAAATGACAGAAGTAAATGAAGTATTCAAAAGTAACACTGGTAAAGTAGTTATGGTCATGGTTGATGGCCCAGGAGATTTGGTCTGTGATGATGAACCTATGGAACGTTTAGAAGAGCAAAATAGTGGTGAATTGGGAAAAAAACATATCCCAGTCATTGAAAAAAATGGTAGTAAAGTAACTGTTAAGATGGGTGAAGTTCCTCATCCAATGGTAGAAGAGCATCATATTTGCTTTGTTGAGTTATTTGTAGGAGATGAAGTTTTTCGTAAGTTTTTAAATGCTGGTGATGAACCAAAAGCTGTATTTGATATTGGTTCTTCTAGTGGAAACTTAAAAGCCCGAGAATATTGTAATGTGCATGATTTGTGGACATCTTAAATCCATAAATCTACTTTTTCTATTTTTTAAACTTTAAACAATATACATTTTTTGCACTATTATTTTAATATTAATAAATTTCATTTCTAACTTTATTTCATTTTTAACTTCTTTTTCTCTTTTAATCAATCTAATTTAATATGATTAGTTAAATAAGTGAATTTATGTTCTTAAGAGCTTTCACAAGAAAAATTGAAGAATAGACAGTTATAAAATAATTTATTTTTTGAAAAAAATAAGTTTTAAGAATGTAAGTTCCTTTATCGAAAAAACAGAAAACTGATTAGTGTTTATTATACTGATTAAGAATAAGGGAAACTCACATTCAATTATTAGTTATATTAATTCCAAGTATAAAAAGCTATCTATAAACATAGTAAAAGTTAAAAAAGTATTAATAAACATTTAAAAATGAATTTCATTAGGAACAAAAGAAAAATAATAATGCCAAATAATGAAAATACTCCTCCATATAATATATAAAATTTTGGCATAGTTTTTAACTGTCTGGAAATTCAGGATAAAACAATTTTTTAGAGGAACTGATGAAAATACTTATTTATTGGGGACTATGTTAAAAACAAGTATAAATAATATCTATTTAAATTATCATTATTTTAGATATATTTATATTCATGAATATCATATATATTATTATTAATCTTATGAATTGATAAATAAAATTGTTACTAAACTCAGAATTCGTAATAGCTAATATTTATTGAGTTTGTATATGTTACTAAACTCAGAATTCGTAATAGCTAATATTTATTGAGTTTGTATAATAAATGTATAATACACTTAATCTAGGTGAGAATATGAAAAAGAGGTTGAATAAAGATCATTCTTTAGCTAAAAAAATTGGATACACCCCTAAATACTTTACAGAAGATTCCGAAATATATCTAGAAAATGATAATAGAATTTATATTAATTATATAGAGTCTAGAAGAAAGGGCAAAAATTATTTTAAGAATCTTTTAAATGCAGCTCATAACGAAAGATTGAAAATATTTATTCCTCAAGCTTCAGTTACTTTAAAGAAAATAATTAGAAGCTATAATCTTTCATTTGATCTTTGGGTAGCTGCAGATGAAAAACTATGCTTAGATAATTTTGCTGATATCCATTTAAAGTGGTTGGAAATTAAACATGAAGATGAATAATTTCATTGCGTTTAAAAAAATATTTACAAATAATTCCATAATTAAGTTATTTTTTTGTGAAAATACAAATTGATGAAAATTCTAATATTATGAAAAGCTATTATTAATAATTAATACAGTGATTTAAATTATTAAATTTAATAATCTTATATTAGCTATTGGTGTTTTTAGATGTTTTAAATGATTTTGATATTTTTAATAATCTTATATTAGCTATTGGTGTTTTTAGATGTTTTAAATGAGTCTAATAGTATTTATTTTTGATTGTTTCTATTGATTTTTTTCTCAGAACAAGGGTTAACAACATTATTAATATCTTTGTTTGTTTCATATTCTTCTTTATAGCCTATTTTATTAAGAACATTTTTCACATCGACTTTTGTATTAAAGCATCCAGTTCTTGAGAGTAAGACTCCTTGAGGGTTAAAATTAGCTAATTTCATCATAGATAAATTCAAATCTTCATAACAAGCTACACCCAAAACCGCTTCAAATTCATTATTTTTAATAATATTTTTTATAAATGTTGAACCTGGAATAACAAACACTTTATAGCCCATATTTTCAGCTTTTGATTTTATGATGCCAATAGCACATTTACCACAACAATTACAGACAAGTCCAGTTTCATCTAAAATAGCTTCACATTTTGGATTTCTAAGACAATGGGGAAGAACAAGTATCTTTTTTTCATTATCAATCTCTTCAAATTTCGTTTCATTGATTTTATTTCGTACTTCGACTCCAATGTGGTCTACCATAACCTCATCAAAGCCTAAACTTTTAGCTAATTGTTTTAATGGGGAATAAAATACATCTAATGCAAAAATAATTAATTTTGGAAAAATAAGAATATTTCTTTTAAGAAGTATTTTACCGAATATTAAAGCTAGAATAAGTATTATAAATAGAAATACAGCTATTACAAATAAGCTTTGTCCGAATATTTCAAAAATATTATTCATCATGATATTATCTCTTATTATAACTTATTATTGATATAAATTTCTCATGATATATAAATATACTACATATCTACTTAAAAATGCTCTAGTAATGCTAAATATTGAAATTTAGTATTATTTATTTAAAAATTGCTATATTACTATTTCAGATATTATATTTAAAAATAATTAGAATGTTTATTATTTTGAATTTAATATCTTTTTAATTTTATGTTATTAATATTCAAAATTTAGTATTTTTTATTTAAAAATTAAATTTTCTTAAAGATTAATCTGTAAAGTTTTATTTAAGGATTAATCTGTGAAGTTTTATTTGAGGATTAATCTTCTAAAGTTTTATTTAAGGATTAACCTTCTAAAGTTTTATTTAAGGATTAATCTTCTAAAGTTTTATTTAAGATTAAATTGTTAAAATTGTAATGAATATTATATTTTTTCAATCTTATAGTTATCAATGTTTTCTGAAATAATTATTCCTTCTTTAGTTTTATCTAACTTTAAGCCAGATAAACTATTACAAGAACATAAAATATCCTGTTCTGGATGAGTTCCAGGAGTTATGTTACAGTCTAACTTTACGCTTTCTCCAATGGATAAAACCATTTTCAATCTTTTAGAAGTAGGATGGTCTTTTGGTAAAACAATGATTGGAGATTCCATTTCTCGAGTAATAAAAGCCATGGCCTTAATGGCCGTTTCATATTTTTTACCAGTTCCAAATGCAGAGATGGCTATTAGATCATCTTTTTCAAGATAAACTACAATTTCTTCCTTTTCTGGGGTTCCAATAAAAAGCATTTGATCTTTAGCTACTTTGACTATTCCCACAATACCAGTACCACCTATTAGAAATAATATTTCTGATGAATCTAATTTTATCTCTTTGGTCAATTTGATCTTTCCTTATGGATTAACTCGTTATTACTTGTGGATTAACTTGTTATTATCTTAAATTAGATATTTTAGCTTTATATTTACTCTTAATTTTTTATTTTCTATTAAATAAATAAATAAATTTTTAATATATAATAATTTGTACTTATTCATAACATTCAGTGATTTCTTCATTATGTTATTTGATTTATTCCAAGGATTCAACATTATCACTTTGACATGATGGGCAGATAACTCTTTTTCCAAGTCCTTTAAACTCATTACCACAATCTAAACATCTATATCTCTTGGTTTTAAGTTTTTTTAACTTGATATCTCCCATTGGCCCTCCAACAGTACACATATAATCACCTTTTTATTTTTATAATATTTATATATCTTTATTTTCTAATATTTAATTATTTTCTTTTGAGGATGTAAACTTTTGTGGAGTTTTTTTATTTTTTTGTTTGTATTGGGGGTTTTTCCATGTGGCGTGCTAGATATTCTAGTAATCCTTCGTTTGTTTTGAATTTGTGTGTTGTTTCTAATTTTTGTGTTTTACTGTAGTGTTGTTCTGCTTGATTGGATGTTATCGGTATGAGATTATCTTTAGTGAACTGTGTGAGGCTTTCAATGTTTGGAATTATTTTATCAGCCAGTAATGTTATTATTATCTCTGGTAATCTTTCTGATTTATTTAATATAGTTTCATATCTTTTTAAACATTCATTTTCATCGTAAATGCGGAATATATTGTTTGAATTTTTCATGGAGACTTACTCGATATCTCTTTTTCCCACCAATATAAACATATTGTTCATCCATGACATAATAGCCTGATAATTGCTTAAATTTATGAATAAGACTCTTTCATCCTTTTTTAACTTTTTTGGATCTATTTTAAGGAAATTTTTAATAGATTGGTGTGATATTTTAAGATTTAAGAAATTTTCAGTATCTCTGGCTATTTTTCTCAATGGCCCTCCCCTATTTTTCTTAGATTCTCTAATTTTCTCACAATTATCGATTTTGGGGTTTATCTCTATAAACCCTTGTTTCACTTGTTTTACAGATCCACAGTTAGGGCAAGTAGGATTATTCATCTGATAATTCCCATTATCAAGAATTTGGATATTTTTATTGATTTTTTTCTTTTTATTGTGCGGAAAAGCATATTTCACAACTTTAGTTTTAAAATCAACTTTTTCTTCAATACAATCGAAAAGTTTAAGTTGAATAGAACCAATATTATCTATAATGGCAGATTTACTTATTGTAGTCATAAATAAGTATCTGTCCTTTTCATATTTAAATTTAACTACTTAATTCTCAATGAAAAACTCATCAAGTAACGTTTCGAGTGTATTATTTTCAAATAACCTCCAATAATGGACTAAATGGTGAAAAAAATTCAATTCACATTTTCTAATTTTTGAAAAAATTCCACACTTTTTCATAAAAACCCCACTTTTTTGACAGGCTCCTATTTATAATATTAGAACAATAAAAAATTTATAATTAAATTATAATTATTATTATTTCATTTCTCTTTTAAATTATAAATTATTAACTTAATTAAAAGTAATTACTATTCTTATTAATTTTAATATTATTTTGGATTTAATATTTTTCAATGAATTTTTTATATTATATCATTATTTTTAGTTTTAATTGATTAACTATAACTATTGAATTTTATAGATCGGATTTTTTGATTGTAAACTATTTCAATGTTATAAAACTTCCTATAATTAATATTTTTAAAAATTTTAATAGAATTGATTTTTCTATAAATTCTTTAAATGTTGAATATTTGATCTTACGATTTTTAATAAAATAACTGTTTCCTTAATTCAATATTGTCTATATCATTTTGTTTTATGAAACTCTTCCATTATATTTTTATATATTATTAGTATATATTTTATATTTATATGAAATATATATATATATATATATATATATTATATAGATAAGTTTATATATTGAATAGTCATATATTAAAATTTTATGTGAACATTCTGTTTGTTTATTAATATAAAACTTAAATTAAATTCATTTTTTTCATGATTTATATAGTAATGGAATTAGAAAACTAAATTTTTATGAATAGGGAGTCTTTGTTTTATAAATTATAAAAATATAAAATTTTTATAAATCATGATGAGTATCCTTAAAATAGAAGTAAAAATGGTGGATGGGAAAAATCAATTAAAATTTTAGTTTATTAATATTGAAAAAGTGATTGTCATACTTTAATAATAAAATGGAGTGATTAAATATGAATCCTATTATATCAGTTGTTATGCCAGCATATAAAGAACCATCCAGTTACCTTACACAATCAATTGAATCAATATTAAACCAAACTTTAACAGACTTTGAACTTATAATCATATTAGATAATCCTGAAAATAAAGAATTAGAAAACTTAATACTTAACTACAAGAAAAAAGACGATAGAATTGTTTTTTTAAAAAATAAAGAGAATATGGGTATTGCGAAAACACTTAATAAAGGAATAGAAAAATCCAAAGGAAAATACATTGCAAGACTAGATGCGGATGATATAGCTTACCCTGAAAGACTAAAAAAACAATTAAAAATCATGGAAAATGAAAAATGCTATTTAGTTGGTTCAAAAGCAGATTACATCAATAACCAAGGAGAATTTGTAGAAAATTTAGCAAGTGAAATATCACCATTCTATAAATATGAAGAAATAAAAAACAATATAATCAAATTCAACTTCTTTATACACCCATCGCTAATGTTTAAAAAAGAATTAATAGAAAAAATAGGGGATTATGATTCTAATTTTAAGTTTACAGAAGACTATGATTTAGTACTTAGAACAATAAACCAATATAAATGTGTAATAACACCAGAACACTTAATAAAGTACAGAATCAACAAAAATGGGCTCACACAAAATAACATGATTCCAATGTTAATCTATACAATCAAAGCAAAACTCAATGCTATTATGAAATATGGTTATCCTAAAAAGGATTTATTGGTTATATTCAACCCTATTGTGTATTTTAAGTACTATTCTAAGAAGTTAAAAATATTTAATAAGTCAAATTAACTATTATTTTGGGGTGTCATATATCAAAATTAATAAATTTAAAGTTTCTGTAATTATCCCTACATTTAATGCTGAAGATTATTTATTGGATACAGTCAATTCAGTTATCAATCAGAGTTTAGGTTTTGAAAATATTGAACTTGTGATAGTTGATGATTGTTCTACAGATGGGACTAAAGACATTATAAAAATGTTGCTAAGTAAATATGAGAATATAATCTCAGTTTTTTTAAAAAAAAATACAGGTTCTCCTTCTATTCCCCGTAATGTGGGAATTAATACTTCTTCTTCTGATTATGTTATGTTTTTAGATAATGATGATATTTATTATCCTGAAATTTGTGAAAAATTATATAAAGAAATAAAAGAAACTAATGTAGATTTAGTTATTTGTAGAAATAAATTATTAATTGATAATGAATATCAGAATAATAAGTCTTTTTTTGATAATTATGATGAAGTAATAATGATAAAGAATATTTATGAAATGCCCGAAATGATGAGTTATTCATATACAGGTTCTGATATTTGTAATAAAATTTTCAAAAAAGAAAGATTAATAAAAAATAATATATTTTTTCCAGAAGAAATTTTATATGAAGATTTTGTATTTAATATAAAATATTTTTTAAGTTCGCAAGGAATTGTATTTCTAAATAATTATTATGGCTATGAACATAAAATTAGATCAGATTCAATCTCTTACACATTTAAAGAAAAAAATCTTTTAAAACAATTAAGTGGACTTAAAAAGGTGTTTCATATACTTAAAAATAAAAAAGAGTTTGATGTATTTAAATATGAACTTTTAGCTGGTTGGACTAAATTATTTTTGTTAACAGAACTGAATAAAAAATGTAATTTATATTTTTTAAATGAAGTTAAAAAAATGTATAAAAGTTATTCTTTGTTCTTAAAACTTAAGAGTGTTAATTTATTAACAAATATACTTGTAAATCTTATGATAAAATTGTTTTCAGTAAATGTTAAAATTGCATACTACTTTAAAGTCATTGTTTTTGAAATTTTTATAATAAAAATGTTTAAAAAATTCAAATAGGAAGTGTTTATTTTTGAATTTAAATACTAAAATTCATAAGTTAATTAAAAGAAATTATCGAATCCATAAACTCTCATTTATACTTTTCCATGCTTATACTTCTTTAAAACATATTTTTATACTTAATAAGTACAGATTCGAATTAATAAACGTTTTAAACAGTAATTTGGATGTTAAAACATCTGAAAAGATAAAATTATTGGATTTTATTTCTCAAAAACATTATTTTGATTTTAATTTCGATTTAACATTTCCTTATGATTTTGTTAAAAAATATAATCCTTTTAATATCGCTGTTTATCATGATGAAATAAATAATATGAACTATGTACTACATAATAATAAAAGACTATATTTTCCAAAAAGCTATGGTAAATGTTTAATTCAAAATATTTATAATCAACTTTTAATTGAACAAGACCCAGATTCTCCACATAAATATGTGAATAATAACTTTCATGTGGAAAAGGGAGACATTTTAATTGATGCGGGGGCTTGTGAAGGATTTTTTGCACTTGAAAATGTAGAAAATGTAGAAAAAATATATCTGATTGAGGCTAATGAGGAATGGAAAGAACCATTAGCCAAAACATTTTTACCATATAAAGACAAGGTAGAATTCGTTCATAAATTTGTATCAAATAATAATCAAGAGGGAAAATGGAGGGGAATAAGTTATATAACATTAGATAAACTATTGGTAGATGAGTGTAATAAGAATATATTTATAAAAGGAGATATCGAAGGTTTCGAATTAAATTTGTTAAAAGGTTCAAAGAAGCTATTACAAAAAAATAATGTAAAACTTGTACTTTGCACATATCACAATCAATTTGATGGAAGAGATATAAACAACTATCTAAAAAGTCTTGGATTTGAAACAAATTTTACAAAAGGATATATGTTACCATTAATTGAAGAATTTTTTAATAAAATCGAATATCCTTACTTTAGAAAAGGAGTGATTAGAGCATCTAAAAAAATAATTACTAGCTAAAGAATGAATACAGAGTAAATTTACAATAAATAGTTTCAACTATAATGTAAATTATGAATAAAATATTATTAAATAATACTTATCAATGTTTTTAAAATGAACAATATTAATTTGATGAAAAAATTCATGAATTATATAAATAATGTTAGAAAATCAAGTAATTTTTGTTTAAATAATAAAAATTAACTTTAATGAGACAATAAAAAAACGTTTTACTTTGAAGAGGTGATGTAAATGAAAATATCAGCTATTATAAATACATTGAATGAGGAAGAAAATATAGAAAACCTTTTGAAAACTATAAAGTGGGTTGATGAGATAATAATTGTAGATATGTATAGTGAAGATAGGACTGTTGAAATAGCTAAAAATTACACTGATAAAATATATTTTCATAAAAGGTTAGGATTTGTTGAGCCAGCTCGCCAATTTGCATTTGAAAAAGCTTCTAATGAGTGGATATTAGTCTTAGATGCTGATGAATTAGTACCTAAGATACTTTCGAATGAGATGATTAAAATTTCTGAAGAAAATAAATATGATGTTATTTATATTCTAAGGTCTGATTATTTTATAGGTGAACCTTTAAAGGGCACACTTTTTGAATCATTTAGATTTCAACCAAGATTCTTTAAAAGAGATAAGCTAGTTTTCACTGATAAAATTCATGGAGGTGTTGAGATTGACGAAAAAGCCATAACATACAAAATAAATGATAAAAAAAAACAGATATTTCACCTTTCAGACAGTTTACATGGAAATGATACTATATTTGAAGACTTATTTTTAAAGCAAGATACATACACTACAATAGAAGCTAAAAATAATATAGAAGGAATTAAAAACCAAAAAGTTTTTTTAAAGATTATTTATTATTTTTGTATTATTTTAAAATACTATTTATTAATAAAATTACAAAAAAAGAACAACAAAACTGGATTCCAAAATATCTTTTATGCTTGTAGTTGGATTAATTACTTTGGTTTGATTAATGCTAAACTTAATTTATATTATAAATACGGAACTTTTGATTTTTCAGAAAATATCATAAATAACTACAATAAAATTGCAGAAGAAGTTGCAAAAGAATATGAAGTTGGTGAATAAGGAATAGAATAGAAAAAATTTGCCATAGCCAAAATTAAAAATTTTTATATAAATTCAAACTAATATTCAAAGCTTTTATTTTCATGAAAATGTCTGAATTTCAGCTAGTTTTATTAATGGAAGATCTTTAAAAAAGGATTAATATTAAATTCATTATGAAATATTTTATTTTTCATGTTATATACAAATAGTATGATACTTATCTGTATTAATTATGAATTTATAATATTAAATCCATCAGTCTATTATAAATACTATTCTAAGAAATTAAAGATTTTTCGCACGTTTAATTAAGTTAAAAAATAATCATAATAATTAATAATAATAAAATAATTCAAAGGTGATATTATGAAATTTGGTCCATTTGCTTCATTTAGAACTGGAATAAGAAAATCATTAAGTCTTATTAAAATAGGCATTAATCCATTTTTTTGCATTGCCATTTATTTAGGCATTATAAAAAGTCATATATTTAATTTAAAATATATTGGAAAAATTGAAATTGATAACTCAAATGGGGAATTATTAGAATATTATCGTTGTATGCGTTACACTAATGAAGATCCAAAAACAATCAATAGAATTTTTAAAGAAATTATAAGTAAAGAAGATATAATAACTATTCGAAATATCAAATTTAATAATATTAATAAAGATGCTGTTAATATGTTTTTAGCATGTTTTTATACTGATGAATATTCAATAGAGGATAATATTGGGGGGGGGGGGGAAATCAGATAAGGTTGTTATAGATGTAGGTGCAAATGTTGGTGATTCTGCCTTATTTTTTGCAAATAAAGGATATAATGTTATAGGTTTTGAACCAGTCCATTCTTTTTATGAAGTGGCTTTAAAAAATATAAAATTAAACCCAAATTTAGAAAAAAGAATAAAATTAATAAACAAAGGAGTTTCTGATAAAAAAGAGACAATACATATAAACTATAATTTTGTAGGAGATGGGGGTGCCTCTTCCTTTGGTGAGAGCCTTTACGAGTGTGAGGTTGAAACATTAACGATTAAAGATATTTTAAATGAGTTTAATATTAAAAATCCTTATTTATTAAAGATGGATTGTGAAGGATGTGAAAATCCCATAATTTGTAACTGTGACCTTTCAATGTTTGATAAAATAATCTTTGAATATCACACAATTTTAACAGGACTTTGTCATGAAAAATTAGTTGACAGGTTAGAAAAACAAGGATTTAAAATAAGTAAAATAGAAGGAAATAAAGAAATAGGTGTTATCCACTTAGATAAAGAAGATAATTTAATATAGGTTAAAATATTATACCAAAATGCATACATTACTGTTTGTCTGGAAATGAAGAAAAAATGAGCTAATATAGTATGACACCAAATTTTTGGTAAATTTGCTTATGATTTTTTTAATATATAATTTCTTTTGTTTTTCTTTTAGATTCTGCCTAATAATTATTCTGGTCCCTAAAAGAAGTCCATACATATATTTAAATTAAAAAATAAGCAATGAATTTTTTAAAATTATGGGCTGTTAGGTTGTCTTTTTATTTTTGGATCTATTTTAAGGAAATTTTTAATAGATTGGTGTGATATTTTAAGATTTAAGAAATTTTCAGTATCTCTGGCTATTTTTCTCAGTGGCCCTCCCCTATTTTTCTTAGATTCTCTAATTTTCTCTTTTTAACTGTTAAAAAAGTTTTTATTTTCTTCTTTAATGTTTTCTAGGGTGGTTGAGTATTTTTTATTGCAGGATTTACATTTATATCTTTGTAAAAATATTTTAATTTTCTCACAATTATCAATTTTGGGGTTTATCTCTATAAACCCTTGTTTCACTTGTTTTACAGATCCACAGTTAGGGCAAGTAGGATTAATCATCTGATAATTCCCATTATCAAGAATTTGGATATTTTTATTGATTTTTTTCTTTTTATTGTGAGGAAAAGCATATTTCACAACTTTAGTTTTAAAATCAACTTTTTCTTCAATACAATCGAAAAGTTTAAGTTGAATAGAACCAATATTATCTATAATGGCAGATTTACTTATTGTAGTCATAAATAAGTATCTGTCCTTTTCATATTTAAATTTAACTACTTAATTCTCAATGAAAAACTCATCAAGTAACGTTTCGAGTGTATTATTTTCAAATAACCTCCAATAATGGACTAAATGGTGAAAAAAATTCAATTCACATTTTCTAATTTTTGAAAAAATTCCACACTTTTTCATAAAAACCCCACTTTTTTGACAGACTCCTTTTTATTTTTTGACAGTCCATATTTTTTATATTCCTATTTTTGCTCAATTTTAACTTTAAATCTGATGTTTTTTAATAGTTGCTTAATATTAGTAGTAATTTATATTAATAAAAAGGAAAATAAAATATAATTATATGAAAAATGAAAATCTTTATATGTTAAGTTATTATGTGATAGCTGCACTTTTAATAGGACTGGCTTATTTTAATTTTAATATAGGGGGTATTCCTCTAGTGATTTTATCATTAGTTTTAGTATACATTCCAATCATTACTTATATCTATATTGTTATTAAAACTAGTTTTTTACAGAAAGTATTATTTATTTTAATGATAATTTTCATGATTTTAACCATTTATCAAAATATTGAAACTATAGTTCTTCCAATATTTGTCAGTTTTTTTGTTTTTCATTCTTTAGTATATAAAGATGAGGTAACTAATACTAAAAAAAGAATTTTCATCTCATTATTCTTTTTAGTAATCTTATTTTTAATGTTAGGGGTTTATATAACGAATTATTTCAATTTAATTGGGTTAATATTCTTTGGATTAGGTATCATAACCCTTTTAACGACTTTAACGGAGTGAGTGAGAATAGCTAACAACATGTTTAATAGGAATTCTCTATATATTTGATGTTATATTTATTTGGATTAATGGGATTGTTATAAAAAGATTTGATGTTATATTTATTTGGATTAATGGGATTGTTATAAAAAGATTTGATGTTATATTTATTTGGATTAATGGGATTGTTATAAAAAGATTTGATGTTATATTTATTTTAATTGGAGTTTATGTTAGAAAATCAATTATTATGGTGAAAATTATGAAAAGAACAGTTTTTCCTTTTACAGCTATTGTTGGTCAAGAAAAAATTAAAAAGGCTCTTATTTTGAATGCTATTAACCCTAGTATTGGAGGAGTTTTGATTAAGGGAGATCGTGGCACTGGGAAAACCACAGCTGTGAGAGCTTTAGCTGATCTTCTTCCTGAAATTGAGATAGTTGAAAATTCTCCATTTAATGCAGATGAAAATAGCTATAAAGAGTTTGAGCTTTATAAGGCCAACGATAAAAAACTTACAGATGAGATTAAATTAGTTAAAACTCCAATGAATGTAGTTGAACTTCCTTTAGGGGCCACAGAAGATAGAGTAGTTGGTTCTTTAGATATTGAAAAAGCTTTGCATATGGGTATTAAAGCGTTGGAACCAGGATTATTGGCCCAGGCTAATAATAATATATTGTATATTGATGAAATTAATCTTCTTGATGATAATTTAGTAGATATATTACTGGATGCTGCAGCTTATGGAGTTAATATTATAGAAAGAGAAGGCATATCTATTTCTCATCCTTCCAAGTTCATTCTTATTGGAACTATGAATCCTGAAGAAGGAGAACTAAGAGGACAATTATCTGATAGGATAGGTCTTGAAATAGAAGTTGAAGGTATTTTGGATGTTGAAGATAGAATTCTTATTATGCAAAGAAGAGAAGAGTTTGAGAAAGATCCAATAGCTTTTAATAAAAAATTTGAAAAAGAAGTAAAAAAACTACAAAATAGAATTATTAAAGCAAGAAATATTTTAGAAAATATTGAAATAAACACTGTTTTTTTAGAAATAATAGCTAGAATAACCTTAGAATTAGGTGCTGAAGGTCATAGAAGTGATATAGCTATTTTAAAAACAGCCAAAACAATTGCTTCATTTAATGAACACATGGAAGTTCAAAATAATGACTTAGAAGAAGCTGTTTTCCTTGTTTTAGGGGACGATAATCTTTTATTCCAAAGAATTCAAAAAATTAAAAGAGAAATAGAAAAAAGAGAAGAAGATTTAAAAAAATCAAAACTAGAAAGTATTGAAGAAAGTCTGCAGGAATCTCTTCAAGATAAGCTAGGAGAAATCAACCAAAAATTAGATATCAACTTAAATAATGAAAAAGAAGAAATTCAAGATGAAGATAAAAGTAATGATGAACATCTTGATTTAAGTGATTCTATATCTAAAAAAACAAGTTTTGTAGATGATTCTGATTTTAAAGCTAAAGATGATCTAGAATCTAAAATCAATGAAGGGAAACAGTTAGAAAATTTTAATGAAATAGAAACAGAAGAGAGGAAGTTTGATATAAAAAAATCCTCATAATGGATAATACAAAAGATAGAAAACTTTATGGAAAGCAAGTGAAATCTCAAAATAAAACAGGAAAATATGTTAAAAGTAAATTTCTAAATTCAAATCTAGAAGAAATAGCTATTGATGCCACCTTAAGAGCGGCTGCCTTAAGAAGTGGTGAGAGTATTAATAATATTTCTAATCTTGAAAAAAAGCAAAATATTCCAGTTTTAGAAAGAACACAGGATAATTTAACCATTAAAACAAACAGTAATTTGGAAAATAATGATATAATTAAGATAAAAAATGAAGATTTGAGGGAAAAGATTAGAAAACATGGTGTAAGAGCAGCTATTACTCTTGTAATTGACATGAGTGGATCCATGATTTCAGAAGATAAACTTATTAGAATTAAATCAATTCTAAAAAAAATAATAACTAATGTTCAATTAAATAAAGATAAATTAACTGTAATTGGATTTAAAGGAAGGGATTCCGAAGTAATCATTCCAAATACTAAAAGACCTGCTTCCTTTTTAAATAATCTTAAAAATATTACTGTAGGTGGAACAACACCCATGGCTGCAGGATTAGATAAAGCATTGGAGATAACCAAACAAGAAGCTAAAAAAGGAGAATATCTTCCTATTATGATGATTTTATCAGATGGAGTAACTAATGTGGGGTTAGATAAGTCCAATATTAGGAGAAAAAATAAGAATAAATCAACTAAATACAATATTAATAGAACCAGCTTTAAGAAAACTAATTCCAACAAAAATAAAAATCCAAAAAGTTCTATTACAATGAATAATAACCAAATCAATAATCCTATGAGTGATGTTTTAGCTATTGGGGAAAAAATAGCTGAGAATGAAATTCATACAATTATTATAAACTTTGAAAAAGAAAAAGGTAAAGGTAGAAGTGTTAATAAAGAATTATGTTTCATAACTAGTGGTAGACTCTATGATTTAGGTAGCATATATGATTCTTTTAATAATAATCATTTAGATAATGAAAAATTAGAAAATAATTCAAATCCTTCTTCAAAATCTAAATCTTTAGTTTTTGACTCATTTAAAAATGATATTTCAGATTTAGCTATTGATGAGATTTTAAATTTTGAAAGGAAGAACATTTAGAAGTGAATCATTTAAAAAGTTAGGAATAGTCATTTAAAAATTATTATAATTGAATTTTTAATAAAATATAATGGTATTTAATACTAATTTGATTTTTTAAAATGTGGTAATTGTTTGTTGTTTATTTGATTTTTTAAAATGTGGTAATTGTTTGTTGTTTATTTGATTTTTTAAAATGTGGTAATTGTTTGTTGTTTATTTGATTTTTTAAAATGTGGTAATTGTTTGTTGTTTATTTGATTTTTTAAATTGTGGTAATTAATAGTTGCTTCGATTTTTTAAATTAAGGATAATCTAAAATGAAGGTAAATTTAATGAAAAAAAATAGTTTTCCATTTACAGCTATAGTTGGCCAAGACACGATTAAAATGGCTCTGATTTTAAATGCTATTAATCCTTCTATTGGGGGAGTATTGGTTAAAGGTGACCGGGGGACTGGGAAAACAACCGCAGTTAGAGCTTTAGCTGATCTTCTTCCTGAAATTGAGATAGTTGAAAATTCTCCATTTAATGCAGATATTGCATCATACAAAGAATTTGAACTCTATAAATTTAATAATGAATCTACTGTGGATGATCTCAAAACAGTTAAAAAGCCAATGGAAGTGGTTGAACTTCCTTTGGGGGCTACAGAAGATAGGGTTATTGGTTCTTTAGATATTGAAAAAGCTTTGCATATGGGTATTAAAGCGTTGGAACCAGGATTATTGGCCCAGGCTAATAATAATATATTGTATATTGATGAAATTAATCTTCTTGATGATAACCTTATTGATGTTCTTCTTGATGCAGCTTCTTATGGGGTTAATATCATTGAAAGAGAAGGTATATCTATTTCTCATCCTTCACGATTTATTCTTATTGGAACTATGAATCCTGAAGAAGGAGATCTAAGAGGGCAGTTAGCTGATCGAATTGGGCTTAAAATTACAACTACAGCAATTGATGATGTTAATAAAAGAATTTTGATTATGAAAAGGAGAGAAATTTTTGAAAAAGATCCAGAGTCTTTTATTCAAAAATTCGCAAAAGAGCAAAAAATACTTCAAAATAGAATCACTAAAGCAAGAGAGACATTAGCTGATGTTACAATTGCTAAGGATTTCATAGAAATAATAGCTAGAATTACAAGGCAACTTGGATTAGAAGGTCATAGAAATGATATAGCTATTTTGAAAACATCTAAAACAATAGCTGCATTTAATGACCATTTAGAAGTAGATGAAAATGATCTTGAAAATGCTATTTTACTTGTTTTAGGGAATTTACCTCAATGTGATAATTCAAATCAGGTTAAAAATCTAATCCAAGAAGCTAAAAATAACATGGAAGATGAAAAAGAATATAAAAATCAAGAAAATCATGAAAACACTATTGAATATAATAATAAAGATGAAAGTGATGAAAGTAGAAATAATGAAAATAATGGATTTAATGATGATGATGAAAATAATCAAAATTCAGATAACTATGATGATTCTTATGATCAAAATTTAAATAATATGCAACATAATGAGAATATAGATAACCAAGATAATAATGATCAAATTGATGATTTTAGTAATGATAATGAAAATAATGATACTAGTAATGATGATAATGGAAATAATCATGATTCTAATGAATCAAATGACTCTCATTCTAATGAAGGAAATCAAAACCAAATGCAATCTCAGATAAATGAATCTGAACATGATTTTGATGATTTAAAGGTTGATCATTTAGAAAATATTTATCAGCAGAAGCTAAATGAATTTGAGATAGCTACTCTTGAAAAAGATATTGAAAAAATGCTTGTAATGAGTGGGAGAGAAAAAGAGAAGCTGTATGGTTCAAGAGTAGAATCTAAAAGTGAAAAGGGAAAATATGTTAAAAGTAGATTTTCATCTTCTCCAAAAGATATAGCTATTGATGCTACATTAAGGGCTGCTGTTTTGAATTCAGAAGGAAAAAACATGGCTAATAATAACAATGGATTGTTGATTAATGTAAAAAAAGGGGATTTACGAGAAAAAATCAGAAAACATAAAGCCAAGGCTAGTATATGTATTGTAATTGATATGAGTGGGTCAATGGTATCTGAAAAGAAGGTTAATAAGATCCGTGGAATTTTAGATAAAATTATTAATAATATTAATAGAAATGGAGATAAGTTAACGGTTATAGGATTTAAAGGCCAAGATTCAGAAGTTATAATTCCTAATACTAAAAGACCTAGTTCTTTTTTAGATAAAATCGATAAGATAAGTGTAGGTGGAACCACACCAATGGCCGCAGGATTATCAAAATCTCTTGAATTTCTTATAAATGAAAAGAAGCAAGGAGAATTCATTCCAATGCTTATTTTACTTTCTGATGGAATGCCTAATGTAGGTTTGAAAAATAGCAATCTTAAAAATATAACTGGTAATCCTATAAATGATGCTTTAGCTATTGGTGAATCATTAAGTGAAAACAATATTTATAATATTATAATTGACTTTGAAAATAAACGTAAATCTGGTCGAAATGTAAATATGGAATTAGCTTATATCTCTAAGGGTAGATATTATGACTTAGGTAATATTTATGATCCTAGTTTATCTATAGATAAAATTTTAACTTATGAAAGAAAAATGTTGTAGATAAGAACCATTCATTGTTAATATAATAGTTCTTTATAATCTTTTGTTAAGCCATGATAACTATATTTTTAGAAACTGTGACACTGGTATGTCAAAGAGAAAAAAATTATAGGTTATCTCCAACATCTAATATTTTTTGAATATTAATAAAATTGTTTATTTATTATTATATTTTAAACAAAGTTAATTAAGTGCAAATTAAAACTAATTAAGTGATTAAATGAAAATAAGAGTTTTTCATGCAGATGAATGTGATAAAAAAAAATGTACCACTTATAAGATGGAAAAATTAGGTAAATGTGAAATTTTTTATAATTTAAATCAAATTTCTAAAGGAGCTATTGTGCTAAATCCATTTGCTGAAAAGTCAGTTTCTCCTGAAGATAAGGAAATTGTTGAAAAAAGAGGAATAATTGGACTTGACTGCTCTTGGAATAAGATATCATCCTCAGCTACATTATTTAATTTAACTAAATATCATCGAAGTCTTCCATTTTTAATAGCTACAAGTCCTACAAATTATGGAAAACCATGTAAACTATCAACTGCAGAAGCTATTGCAGCTACATTATATATAACTGGATTCAAAAATGAAGCAGAAGCTATTATGAATGGATTTAAATGGGGTCATACTTTCAAAGAATTAAACTTCGAACTCCTTGAAGGCTACAGTAATGCAAAAAAGAGTGGGGAAGTAGTAGCTATTCAAAATGAATATTTAAGTAAATATGATGAATAGGTAGCTATTTAGCTATTTATGAATTTATTCTTCATTTTTTATAGTTATTTATCATTTTCTGATTATTGATTATTCTTATTATTTTTGATTCTTTATTATTGATTATTCTTATTATTTTTGATTCTTTATTATTGATTATTCTTATTATTTTTGTAGATTCTATTTCAAATAATATTAATTTTTTATATAATTAATTTGATTTTCTTATTTGATTTTTGTTATTAATTTTAAATTTATTTCTTGTATTTAAACAATTTAATTTTTAAATAGATAGCTAAAGGTTTAAATACTATTAAAACTATAATTTTTAATGTTCTTATTAATCAAGAATATATAAAAAATATTTCTGATTTTATTTCATGAAATCATTATAATTTGAGAGTTTAACTAAGGGTAATTATTATTTCTAATGTATATTTTATATAGTTTTATAAATTTACGTGATTTAATTAAGTCTATAACTCTTTAAGCAGCTAAAAAAATACTAAAGATAAGGAGGATTATTAATGGCTAGATTCGAAGAAGCTGAAAATAGAATTTTCAAGGTTAAAATTTGCTTAAAATGTAATGCTCGTAATCCCGCAGCAGCTACAACTTGTAGAAAATGTGGTTACAAAGGTTTAAGATTTAAAGCGAAAGAACCAAGAGGATAAAGTTATTCTCTTAACTTCTATATATTTATTTTATATCATACTCTTTTTTAATTAGGTTTTAATGACATCCATTTATGAATTAACTAATATGATGTTATTCTTCTATCATTAACAGTATATATTTATTAATTATTGTCATTATTGTTACCATTAATTATTATTATTGTTACCATTAATTATTATTATTGTTACCATTAATTATTATTATTGTTACCATTAATTATTATTATCATTAATTATTCTATTATTCTTTTTACTATCTTTGTTATTTTTAATTCTTATTAATTTTTATTTTCATTGTTTGTTTTTAATGTTCTTATTTTTCAAGATTATTTTTGTTGTCATTATATAATCAACTCTGTCAACTTTAGGTTTTTTTCTTTTTATTATTCTTGGTTTGTTTATTTTTCTTTAAAAATTTTTTCTATTGTTGTATGGGTATTTGTTTGCTAGTGGATTTTTGTTTCTTGGTGTGGATGG
>NZ_LWMW01000103.1 GCF_001639285.1 Methanobrevibacter cuticularis
TAAAAGAAGGAGATTGGAAAGAGATGTTTGAAAATGAAAAAATAATCGTGATTGTTTTGGATAATGCCAAAACACATATAGCTAAAATTGGAAAAACAATTGCAAAAATTCTTAATATAAAATTAGTGTTTCTTGAAAAGTATGCTTCTGATATTAATCCCATAGAGCGAGTTTGGTACTCTATAAAAGATAAATTGTCAGTTACATATGTTGAAGATGAAATGTTTTTAATGACGGAATTTTCGCGATATTTCTATATCTACGCCAATTCCAGAACATTAGTAGAAAATTGGCTCGACATATACATTAATTAGAAACTTTATTTTCAGGACTATAATAATAATATGATGTTGGGAAACATTCTAAAAGTAAAATTTTAAAAATCAATTAAATTACATTATTATTATTATTATAAAAAGTAATAAAATGTTATTATATTGAAAAAATTAATTATATGAAATTGAATCATAAAATAAATATTATAATAATGTTTTTGTTCAAATAAAAGAATTAGAACACAGAAAAAAAATTTAATTTAATTAATCTCTCTTAATAAATAACTATTTCTCATCCTCTAATAAAAAGAAAAAAAGATTCCATATAAATAAAAAAAACTTTTAAATGTTTATATAGCAAATTCATAACTATGTGGGCAAAAAGAGTCTCCTTTTTTATTTAAGCATTGTCGACAACTTTCAGGAACTCCTCCTTTTTCTTTATGTAATATACAGAGAATATCTTCAGCTCTTGTTTTTTTACATATTGCACATACACGAGGAATAATATCTAATCCTGTAGCAGTTCCTTCTTTTAAGTCTAATGCAAGGTCTTTAATCATTTGAGTTATAACATTATTGAATTGAACTTCTTGGCCTTTTCCTCTTTTATCACTTAAATATTGAGAAACGGCAGGTTGAGTTATATCTAATAATTCAGATATCTCTCTTTGCTTCATTCCTAAAGTAAAAAGTTCCTTAGCAAGTAAAGAACGTACAGCAGGTATTACATACCATACAACAATTTCACATGGTTGTTTCAATTTGCGACTCCTTAATAACTTAATTTGATGAAAAATATTCACTTTTCATCAATTATAATATCTATTACATTATATATACTATTTAATCATTATAATGAATAATTAATTTACTTTTTAATATAATAATAAAATCTAAATAAAAAATATTCAATAAATTTGGATTATTAATGAAAGTTCTATATTACTATTAATAAAAAAGAATTATTAACAATATATTATATAACAATTATTATATTTAAATTTTTATGTTTTATATGATGATATTATTTTTTATATAATTATAATAAGTAATAGGGGTAATAATTATTTTTTTATATAATTATAATAAGTAATATGGGTAATAATTAATTTTCATATAAAAATGACAGAATCAGCTATATAATAATTGATTTTTATATAGATAATATTAGCTAAGAATTTATATAAAAATTCTTAACTAAAATATTCTCCTTATTTAAAATACATCTGGATATTGTTTGTAAATATCTTCAAATACCCATTCCATGGATAAGTACCTTTCTCCAGTGTCAGGTAGTATTATTAAAATACGTTTACCTTTATTTTCTTCTTTTTTAGCTAATTGTAATCCTGCAAAAGTAGCTGCACCAGAAGAAATTCCAACTAACACTCCTTCTTTTTTAGCTAGTTCAATCATAGTTTTTGCAGCATCATTATCATCTACCTGTATAATTTCATCTACAATATCTTTATCATAAATATCTGGAATAACTCCTGCACCTATTCCCTGGATTTTATGAGGACCTGGTTTTTCTCCAGATAATACAGGAGATGCTGAAGGCTCAACAGCTATGACTTTTACATTAGGATTTTTTTCTTTAAGGAACTCTCCAACACCAGAAACTGTTCCACCAGTTCCTACACCAGATACTAAAATATCAACATTTCCATCAGTATCATTCCAGATTTCTTGAGCTGTAGTTTCATAATGAGTTTTTACATTAACTGGATTGGAAAATTGACTTACTGAGAAAGAATTTTCAGTACTTTTTAATAATTCATCTGCTTTAGCTATTGCTCCACCCATACCTTTTGTTCCAGGAGTTAAAACGATTTCAGCTCCGAAAATAGCTAAAAGTTTTTTCCTCTCAGCTGACATGGTTTCAGGCATAGTAAGGATTAATCTATATCCTCTAGAAGCAGCTACAAAAGCAAGGCCAATACCAGTGTTTCCACTAGTTGGTTCAATCAATACTGTATCTTCATTAATCAATCCTTTTTTTTCAGCATGATTAACCATTCCGACAGAAATTCTATCTTTAACACTGCTTAAAGGATTAGAAGATTCTAATTTTCCCACTAATTCTACATCAGAATTTTTATTAATTTTATTAAGTTTAAGTAATGGGGTTTTTCCTACTAATTCAGTTACATCTTCTGCAATTTTTTCTTTAGTCATTTATTTCACCTATTTTTGGTTATTTAAAATTTTAAATTTTTTTATTAATTATCAAGTTTAAATTTCATTATTAATGATGAAAATTTCTAGAAATCAGGATTTATTACTGAAAATCTCAGTAATAGATCTAATCACTGCATTGTAATAATCATCTACAAATCAAGCATAATAATCATTTATTAAATCAAGCATTTTGTAATAATCACAATTGTTAACCCAAATTATCTGAGAAATCAATCCTTGTGAAATTATCAAATGATTAATTAAATAATAGTAAATTATAATTTTTTAATTATAATAATGAATTCCTTTTTAATTATAATAATGAATTATAATTTCTTAAATAATGAATTATAAATCCTTGATTGAGTAATAATGAATTAATTGTTGAATGAATAATAATAATGAAATACTATAATAATAATAATAATTTTACTGATAATAATAATGAAATACTATAATAATGATAATATTACTGATAATAATCAATGAAAAGATACTAATAAAGATAATTGAAAATAAATCAATCATCTTCAATTTCAATATCTAATTCATTAATTTGATCACGAATATAATCAGATAATTCATAATTTTTTTCTTCTCTGAGCTTAGATCTTGTATCTAAAAGAATATCCAGTAAATTCTCACTTAGATTATTATCTGATTCAATATCTTTAACAAATAAATTTAATTTGAAAATCCTTTCAAATTCTTTAAGAAACTTCAAGGATCGACAAGCAAATTCGAAAGGGATTTTAAGTTCTTCATATGGAATTTTTTCAATACCATTTAAAAGAATTTTTTTATCATCTACAAAGTTATTGATTACCTTAGTAAAGTTTAATATAACCGCTAATGCCCTAGAAGTATTAAAATCATCATTCATATTTTTGAAAAACTCTTCTTCAACTTTTGCTAATCTTTTTAGTAATTCAAAATCGATATCTTCTTTTAGACATCCACTGATATCCAAGTTATCTCCATCCCCAGAATTTGGATAAGTATTGTTTTTTAATTCTTTCAATTGATTTTTAAATTCAGTTAAATTTTCAACAGTGAATTTCAATCTTTTAAGGTTTTTTGAAGGTTGTATTAAAGATTTTTCAGAAAAGTCGATTGGACTTCTATAGTGAGTAGATAAAACAAATAATCTAAATACCATTGGATCCCAATCTTCTAAAAGTTTTCTGATTGTTATGAAGTTACCTAAAGATTTGGACATTTTTATTCCATCAACATTTAGGAATCCTGAGTGCATCCAATATTTTACTAACGGCTTTTTACCAGAGAATGACTCCATTTGAGCTATTTCTGCCTCATGATGAGGGAATATTAAATCCAAACCTCCTCCATGAATATCATATTGAGGACCAAAATATTCATCTGTAATAGCTGTATCTTCAATATGCCAACCTGGTCTTCCATTTCCCCATTTAGATTTAAAATAAGGTTTTTTATTAGTTTTTTTCCATAATGCAAAATCTTTAGAATCTTTTTTAGTACTACTAACATCAATTCTATGTGAATTTAACTTATCAAGATTTTGATTAGATAATTTTCCAAAATCTGGGAACTTAGCTACTTCAAAATAAATCCCATCTTCAGTTTCATATGCAAAACCTTTATTTATTAAGCCTTCAATTTGATCAAATATTTTATCCATATGTTCAGTAGCTCTTGGATATAAATTAATTGAATTTACATTTAATAATTCCATATCCTTTTTAAATCGCTTTTCATAAAACCTAGCAAGGCTTTTATAATAAACATTTTTTTCCTTAGCTCTGTTAATTATTTTATCATCAATATCAGTGATATTTTCTAAATAGAATACTGAATATCCAATAAATTCTAAATAACTTTTTATTAAATCGAAAGAAATATAGGTACGACCATGGCCAATATGAGCATCATCATAAACTGTTGGACCACAAACAAAGAGACTGATTCTTTTACTATTATTTTCACTAACAAATAATTCTTTGTCTCTTTTAAGAGTATTGTATATTTCTAACATTTTAACACACATCATCTAATTTTATTATTAATAAATATTTTTTTAAATAAATTATTTTTAATATAACTTAAATTAAATAGCAATTATATGTATTATTTATAAAAAAATAATAAATAGTAAATTAATTAAAATTCCATTATATTATTTTATAGCTATTTATATTTAATAATTATTATTTATAATAAAATTATCTAAAAATTATATAACAATTATAAATTATTTTTTACAATTTATATATAAAATTTACAAATTATCTTTATATTAAAGATTGATTCTTTAGATTTATCTTTATCATTATTTCATATTAAACTTATATTTATCATTCTTTAGATTTATCTTTATCATTATTTCATATTAAACTTATATTTATCATTATTAGATTTATCTTTATCATTATTTCATATTAAACTTATTTTATCATTATTAGATTTATCTTTATCATTATTTCATATTAAACTTATATTTATCATTATTAGATTTATATTTTTATTCACTAACATATCTATAATTTTCTATAATTTATTGATTAAAAATTGGATGATTAGAGTTTGGTACTTATTTGATGCTAAAATAAAGATTTCTAAAAATATTAATTATTTAACCAAGCAATTATTTAACTAGCCAAAATTTAAACAACCCATTAACTAATTTAATATAATTAATCTATTAAGATATGATTTAAGAGGTAGTATAATCTACAAGTAGTATAAACTTAGACACAACCTAACAACTAGTATAACTTAGACAAAATCTAAAATTACTCCAAATTAGACATAATCTAATGATTATTAAAATCAAAATATATTATTAATTAGAATCTAATAAATAGATTAGTTTATAACTTAAATTTTAATTGAATTGTTTTAATGACTTATTTTGAATAATAATAAAACATATAATTCATGAAATATTCTTATTAACAATTGTTATATTTTAAAAACTCATATATATAGTTTTCTAAAAAATGGAATGTCATTGTGAAAAAAGTAAGAGAAGTTATTTGATGATATCCATTATAATTCTATAAGAATTTATATATTCATATAGTACAAAACTGTTGAATATTATCTTTCTCTATATCGATAATTATATATATCATATTAGTTATATTATATATAATATTAGTTATATTATATATCATAATTAATAATATTTTGGAGGCGTATTTATTTTAGGGAAACATACTTCGGATAGATATAAGGTTTTGGTATTAGTTTTGTTGTTTGTTTTTTTTATTGGTGTTAGTACTTCTTGTGCTGCTGATGCAAACACTAGTAAATCAGTAGAGAAACCTAGTAAACTGACTCAATCTCAAATTTTAGGTGCAAGTAAGACTATTAAGTCTCATGTTATTAAGAATAAGAAGTTACCTAATTCTGTCACGATTGGTGGTTATAAGTATTCTATGGAAGAATATATGTATTTTTCTTCTGTTACTATAAATTATAAATATAATAATAAGAAATCTGATGTTACAGTTAAATATGCTGTGAAAAGTCCAACAACGCCTACTGGAACTAAGATTTCTGGAAAACTTACTAAAAAACAGTACACTACATATGCAACCAATGCTTATAAATATATAAAAAATAATAATCGGGTTCCTAATTTTGTCAACACTAAAATTGGGAAAATGCAATTTCAAACTTTTATTTACAGTAATAGTAAAATCTTAGCTTGGTCACAGAACAATAAAGGTAAACTTCCAAGTTCATTAGCTATGAATATAGCCAAAACTAATTCAATAAATAAAAATATTCCTAACTTTCCAGGAAATACAATTTCTTCTAATACTACTCCTTCTCAGAAGACTTTAACTTTGAATCAAGTTTTAGATGCTTCAAAAAGGGTTAAAGACTATTCTGAGAAGAATAGTGTTTTACCTTCTAGTGTGACGATATCAGGAAATAATTATAAAATGAATGATTTCTTATATTTGATGTCCAAAGCTATCATATACAAAAATAGTGGTAAAACATCTAGCATCCCTGTTTTATCTGTTAAAGAACCTGTTAGTCCTTCTGGTAATAATAAATTAGGAAAAATACAAAAGGCAGAATATGTTTCTTTAGCTAATTCAGTTATTTCTTCTATTGACTCTAATAAACAAGCTCCTAATTATATAAAAACAAACTTAGGGAACTTGCAGTATCAATCTACAGTTTATGTTTTCTCAAGAATAGCAAGTTATATCTATACAAATAAGGCAATGCCTAGTTATGTTGAAGTGAATGTAACTAGTTCTAGTAAAATCAATGGAGGGGGTAGCACTGATTCAACAAATACACCAACTTCAACACTTTTAGGATCTGATAGTAGAGGTACTGTTGAACTTTTAGGTGCTTATGGTAATACCAAATCAAGTAAAAAAATAGCTTATATAATTGGTATCCATCCTCTTGAAAATGCAGTACATACAGCTTTATTTAATTCATTAGTTTCAAAAAGTTCTTCTTTAAATTATTGTTATTATGTTTACAGAATAACTGTTAAACAAGATGCTAATGATTATAGTAAAGGTAGAATGAATGGTCAAACTTTGGCTCGTGATTTTATACTTCCACATATTAAGAAAAATAGTTATGGCCTTGTAGTTGATATTCATGCTAATCAAGGAACTGTTGGTGGAAATTATGAGAAAACAAACTTTATTTTTGCTCCAAAAAATAATGGTGCATCTAAAACAATAGCTGAAAATATTATAAATAAAATCGGGGGTCTTTGTTATTATTATCCAGCATCACAAACAAGTCCACCATACCTCACAGGACCTTTAGTAGATGCTGGAATTAATACTATTATTTATGAAACTTATATGTATGAAAGTAATGAAACAACATATAACTTGATAAAACAGTTAATTGATGTTGTAGACAACTATAATTTTAGTTCAGGAAGTGGAGGATCTGGTAATACTTCTGGCGCTACTGTTAGCTTAGCTCAGATTACTGATGCAGCAAAAAGAGTTGAAAATTATGTTTTAGCCAATGGAGTACTTCCAAACTACGTGGAAATAGAAGGAAAAACTTATAACATGCCTGACTTTTTGTATTTGCTTTCAGCAGCTATTGTAAATATTAATAAAGGATCTACTGGAAGTATCAAATCCATTTCTGTTAAAGCTGCATCTAGTCCTGTTGGAGATTCTATGGCTGGAAATTTAAATAAGGCTGATTTTGTAGATGTAGCAACAAGGGTTTATAATTATGTTTTAAACAATGGTCAAGCACCAAATTATGCTACTTCTCCTCTAGGTAGAATTCAATTCCAATACTTAGTATATGAATTTTCAAAGATATTAGAATTTGTAAATTCTAATAATAGATTACCAAATTATGTTACACTTAATATTAAGACTTCTAATGAGCTTAGTGGTGGAAATTCTGGTAGTTCCACACCTACAGGAGAGTTAACTCAATATCTTAAAGGTACTAAGAATTGTCAGGTCAATGATGTATCTATACAGGCTTTGGCTAAAAAACTAACTCAAGGCTTAAGTTCAGATTTAGATAAGGCAACAGCAATTTTTGATTATGTTAGAGACAAAATAACTTATAAATATTATACTAACTCTTGGGATAATACTGGTGCAAAAGGTGTTATAGCTAAAGGATGGGGGAATTGCGTTGATCAAACGCATTTATTAATAGCTCTTTTAAGAGCAACTGGTATACCTGCAAGATATGTGAATGGTAAAGCTACTTTCAATAGTGGAACTATAGGACATACTTGGGCAGAAGTATATATTGCGGGTAAATGGATAACTGCTGATACAACACATAGTAATAATAAACTAGGAATTGTGACTAACTGGAAAAACCCTACCATTTATGGTAAATATGCAGAAATCACATTCTAATTCAAATTTTTTTATCTTTTCATTATAAAATTTAATAATTAATATTATTTATTCATAAATTTTTAGTATAGGGATTAAAATGAAAAACTTGAGGAAATATTTATTAGTAATTTTTATAATAGGGGTCTTGTTTCTTAGTGTAAACTATTCCTCTGCTTTAACTCATCAGAAAAAAAATGCTGAATTTTCTTATTCAACTAAAAATAAAGCTTATAATATTTATTACAATGATGTGGCTGGATTTATATTAACAAAAAATTATAAACAAATTTCATTTGTTAAAATAACTGATATTGAAGGCAATTCTAAGACTTTGAAAAATAAAATCCATTTCAAAAATAATAAGACTATTTTTGGTTATACTGCAGACATTAATTTTAATAAAAATGATTTAAAATTGAATAAAATTAGAAAAATTGAGGTTAGTTTTGTTAGACAGCCCAATCTTAGAATTTCTAAAATAGTTAAAAAAAGTAATTTTTTTTATATAACTGTCAAAAATTCTGGGGATTTTAAAGCTGAATCCAATTATTTAGGAGTATATGTTCAGAAGAGCTACTTTGATAAACAAAAATTCGTGAAAAAAATTAGAATACCCGCACTGAAACCAGGGCAATCTAAAAAAATTAAATTTTCCATGAACAAAAAATATAAAAAATATCTTAAAAAAGCATCGGTAGATTATAAAAAAAGAATTAATGAAATTTATAAATATAATAATTCAAGACTATTTTTCTAGCTATCAAGTTTTGATTTTTTGATTGTGAGAGAAATAATAGCATGCTTCTTTAATTTATACATGAATTAGAGAATATATAATAATAAGGAGGAATAAAATGAAAATGAAAATAGTATTTTTAGCATTCGCAATATTACTGTTTGTTAGTATTAGCCCATTGAGTGCTTCTGATGAATCAGTAAATGGGTATGCTTTAATTGATAAAAATGTATCTATGTCTGTTGACTCAGATATCAAGTCTCAAGAATTAGCATTGATTAAAAAAGCTGAAATAATTAAGGAAGAAAGAGACCCTATTATGATTTCCCAAGGTGTTAGTCCTGTTGGAGGTTTCACTCAAGCTGGACTTCTTAATTGTTCTAATAGAGTTAGGAACTGGATTGAAACTAATGGAAAATGTCCAAATTATGTAGATTATTACTATACTTCTGGAGGTCAAACTGTAACAGCTCGCTTACCAATGCCTGACTATCTATATTTAATATCAAAGGTTATTGAGTACAAATATGATGGGAAAACGTCTAATGTGGCTATTAAATCGTCTAATGTGAATCCTACCTCTCCCAGTGGAGTCTCTATTAATGGACAAATAACTAAAGCAAATTTTTATATCTATGCAAAAAATGTAGCTAAATTCATTGAAGATAATGGGCCTGCTCCTAATTATTTAACCACAAATTTGGGTAAAATGCAGTATCAAACAGTAATTTACATGTTTTCAAGAATAGGGCAGTATATATACTTAAATAATGCAATGCCTTCTTATGTTACAGTTTCAGTCCCAATATCACATTCTATGAATAAATATTTGCCGGATTATCATCCATCTGAGTTGATTTAGTTAATTTTTATATTTTGTCTCAATTAACTTATCTGGGAATCTTACATGATATTAGTTTAGAAAGATGATTTGATGGAGTTAAATGAGATAATTTATTTATTTTTTTCATATGTTATTTATATTTTTTAAGAAAAAGTTTCTTTATTTATTAATTGAAGCATTTTAATGAATCTTTAATTTATAAATTTAAACTTTTGGCCGACCCTTATATTATATTAATTACTAAAAATTGTAGACTAAATTGTATTACAAGAATTTTCATAAGAATTGGTATGACTAAATTTTATTACAAAAATAAATCATTTTAAATTATTAATCACAACTTGTTTAAATTCTTGGTATGATAAATTAGTACGATCTGCACTGATTATAAAAACTTCATCATCAAGAGATAAGATATCTTGCACTCCCCTATCATTTGCAATTTTTTTACAGTTTCAACACATTTTTTTACAATTTCATCATATTCTTAATATCGAATAAATTAAAATTATCAGCTAATTAATCATCAACAACCTCTAATTCATTTTTCAATATTTTAATTTATAAATTTAATTCTCTAATCTCTTCTTCTAAAAAGTGTTTTTTAATATTTAATCCATTTTTTGTGGTAAGTTCTTTGTTAAAATATTCAATGGCATGTCTAACATTCTAATCAGATTTTTTTAATATTTTTTATCTCTCGCTTTCACTCTACCACTTATAGAGACTGTTATTTCTCCTCTTACCATAAATTAACCATTATATTTAGTAATTACTAACCTAAAAATAGTAAAAATAAGGAAGAGAATATACCAAAATCATTTATAGTTGTCACTAGTTATCATGAAAAATCAAAATAATAAGATTTATATAATAGAATATAACAATAGTTATAATGGATTGATTTTCATAATTTATTTATTTAATTTATTAAATATCATTTAATAATTTAAACCAAATATAACATAAACATATATTTAATAATTAAGCATGTGAATATTTGAATATCCAAATAAATAGTATAACAACCATAATAATATAAAATAAAATAATTATTTAATATTTTATATATTGTTATAAGATAAATTAGATATTTCTAATTAATTTAAATTAGATACTTTAAGTTTATCAGAATGTAATTATTAATTGATTAACTATATATTTATATCCAGTAGAAAATACAGTATATATAATATTATTAAATTTTAATCAGTTAATAACTAGAATTTTTAATTAAAAGTAAAAAAACGGAGAAATATAAAATGACTCAAGATACTAAAAAATATGGAGATAGGACATTAGAATTACACGCTGGTCAAGAAGAAGCTGATCCAACTACTGGTGCTAGAGCAGTGCCTATATATCAAACAACTTCTTATGTATTTAAAGATACAGATTATGCAGCAAGTTTATTTGCACTTAAAGAATTTGGACAACTTTATACAAGATTAACAAATCCAACTAATGACGTTTTTGAACAAAGAATCGCAGCTATTGAAGGAGGAGCTGCTGCCCTTTCATTTTCATCAGGAGCAGCTGCTATTACAACTGCACTTCTAAACTTATCTCGTGTAGGTGATGAATTTGTCTCAGGAGACAATTTATATGGTGGAACTTATTCATTATTCAACAATACATTCCCTAATTTTGGAAGAAAAATAAATTTTGTTGATTCTCAAGATTTAGACGCATACCAAGAAGCTATTACTTCCAAAACTAAGGCATTATATGCTGAATCCCTTGGAAACCCTAAATTGGATGTTCCTGATTTTGAAGAATTAGCTAAAATAGCTCATGATCATGACATTCCTCTTATAGTAGACAACACCTCTGCAGTTGGACTTGTAAAACCAATAGAATATGGTGCAGATATTGTAGTAGATTCTGCAACTAAATTTATTGGTGGTCATGGAACTAGTATTGGAGGAGTAATTGTAGATGCTGGTAATTTTGACTGGGCGAATGGAAAATTCCCAGAATTTACTGACCCAGATCCTGCTTATAATGGTTTAGTGTACACTGAAAGCTTTGGAAACTTAGCATACATTTTAAAAGCACGTGGAAACTTCCTTAGAGATGTTGGACCTACACTTAGCCCATTTAACGCATTCTTATTATTACAAGGTGCAGAAACTTTGTCATTAAGAGTAAAACAACATAGTGAAAATGCATTAGAAGTAGCTAAATTCTTAAAAAATCATGAATTAGTTAGCTGGGTAACTTATCCTGGTCTTGAAGAAGATCCATCCCATAAACTTGCTAAAAAATACTTGAAAGGGGGATTTGGTGCTTTAGTAGGATTTGGAATAAAAGGTGGAATTGAAGAAGGTAAAAAATTCATTGAAAATGTTGAATTACTTTCTCATCTAGCTAATATTGGAGATTCTAAATCTTTAGTTATACATCCTGCTTCAACAACTCATTCTCAATTAACTGAAGAACAACAAGCAACCACTGGTGTGACTCCTGACTTTGTCAGATTATCTGTTGGAATTGAAAATGTTGAAGATATCATTGCAGATATAGATCAAGCATTAAAAAAAGCAGTAATTAAATAAAATAATTAAATATTTGTTGTCATTATAAAAATGACAACCACTTTTAAAAGATAATATTCATTAATATTTATCTTTTAAAATATTACTCTAAAATATACTAATTTAAAATATATTACTCTAAAATATCAATAATCGCCAACAATAACTTTTGGAACCAATAATCAATAATATAGCTATTTTTTAAATTATACATTTATATAATAAATTTTCATTATAAAACAAACTAAATATATAATAAATTTTTATTTTAATATTAATTAAATAATCAAAATGTATAATTTAAAAAATAGCTATTTAATTTAAATAAAAACAAAGAAATTGATTTAAAAATAAGTTAAATAGAGCAACTCAAATATAAATCTTTAAATATTTATAAATAAAAATATAAATCAAGACAAATTATAGACTAATAAAATTATACAACAAATACCTTAATCAATTCATTTAATAAATAAAATTATACAACAAATACCTTAATCAATTCATTTAATAAATAAAATTATACAACAAATACCTTAATCAATTCATTTAATAAATAAAATTTAAATAAGATATTGTAGGAGTTAAAATGAAAAAAGAATCAGTTGGTACTGTTGAGACAAAATTTTTCAATATTGAAGAAGATTTACTATTAGAATCTGGGAAAACTCTTAAAAATGTGACAATATCCTATGAAACTTACGGGAAACTTAATAAAGAAAAAAATAACGCTATATTAGTTTGTCATGCTCTTTCAGGCGATGCTCATGCAGCAGGTTGGCATGAAAATGCCAAAAAACCAGGATGGTGGGAAATTATGATAGGTCCTGGTAAATCATTAGATAGTGAAAAGTATTTTATCATATCTTCTAATGTTATTGGGGGATGTAAAGGTTCTACTGGACCTTCATCTACAAATCCAGTTACTAGGAAAGAGTATGGTCTTGATTTTCCTGTTGTAACTATTAAAGATATGGTTACAGGGCAAAAAAAGCTCATTGAACATTTCGGCATAAAACAACTATTGGCTGTAATCGGAGGTTCTATGGGAGGAATGCAAGTTTTGGAGTGGATGGTTTCTTATCCTAAAATGGTTAAGAAAGCTATTCCAATAGCTAGTACAGCTAATTCTTCACCACAGCAAATAGCTTTCAATGAAGTGGGAAGACAAGCTATTGTGACAGATCCTGCTTGGAAGAATGGAAACTATTACATAGGAGAAAAACCTAAAAATGGTTTATCCTTAGCTAGGATGATAGCCCATATTACATATCTTAGTGATGAATCAATGTATGAAAAATTTGGGAGAAACTTGCAAGATAAAGAAGAATTCAGCTATGATTTCACTCTTGATTTTCAAGTTGAAAGCTACCTACATTATCAAGGAGAATCTTTTGTTAAAAGATTTGATGCTAATTCCTACCTTTACATAACAAAAGCTATAGATTATTTTGATCTTTCAGTGAATGGTTCATTGATTGAAGGTTTAAAAAATGTTGAATCTAAAGTTAAAATAATAGCTATTGATTCTGACTGGCTGTATCCCACATCTCAATCTCTTGAAATTCTTACAGCACTTAATGCTAATGAGGTTGATGTTAGTTATAGTGAACTACAATCAAGCTATGGTCATGATGCTTTTTTATTAGAAGATGGGCAGCTAAATTATTTAATAGCGAATTTCTTGTCTGATACTCGTATTGAAGATATAATGACTGAATATACTTGCACTATTGATAAAAACGCTAAAATAGATCAAGCAGCAAAATTAATGATGGATAAGCGAGTTACTCACTTACCTGTTGTAACTGAAGATGGAACATTGATTGGTATATTGACAGCTTGGGATTTATCTAAATCAATAGCTACTGGTGATGATGATCTTGAAAAGATTATGACAAAAGATGTTAAAACCTGCAAATCAGATGAAAGTATTGAAACTATAGCTCGTAGAATGAAGAAATATGATATTTCATGTTTACCTGTTGTAGACGATGATCTAAAAATTAAAGGGATCATAACAACTGATCAGATTAGTCACTTACTAACTAAAACTTAAACTAAATAAATCAATACTGATAAATAATACAATAAATTAATAAAAATTATATATAAGAATAAATAAATTATGAAAATTATTAACATAAAATAATATAATAAATTAATATAAATTATTAATAAGAATCATGAATAAATCTATGAAAAGTGTTAACATAAAATAATATAATAAATTAATAAAAATTAATAATATTATTAAATATAATAAATAAACTAATATAAATTATTAATAAGAATCATGAATAAGTCTATGAAAAGTGTTAACATGAAATAATATAATAAATTAATAAAAATTAATAATATTATTAAATATAATAAATAAACTAATATAAATTATTAATAATGATTATTAATAAAGCAATAATAATTATTAGTTAAATGACTAAATTATACTTAATAATAAATTATAATAATCATGAAAAACATAGACTTATAAATAATAATTAAATTTAATTTTTATTGAAGATTTTAATTAAATGCAAAAAGGAGTTATTAATTATGATATACATGGATCATGCAGCTACAGCACCTGTGAGAAAAGAGGTACTGGAGGCAATGGAACCTTATTTTACAAAATACTTTGGAAATCCTTCTACTTTTTATACAGTTGGAAGAGAAGCTAAAAAGGCTATGGAAGAATCTAGAGAAAAAGTAGCTGAACTTATTGGTGCTAACCCCGAGGAGATAATATTTACAACTGGCGGTACCCAATCAGATAATATAGCTATTAAAGGAATAGTTCTTAAAAATAAAAACAAAGGAAATCATATAATAACCTCACAAATTGAACATCCTGCTGTAATAGAAACTTGTAAATATTTAGAAAAAAATGGTTTTGAAGTGACTTATTTACCAGTTTATGAAGAAGGAATCATTAAAATCGAAGATTTAAAAGAAGCTATTACTGATAAAACTATTCTTATAACTATAATGCATGTGAACAATGAAATTGGTACTATTCAGCCAATAGCTGAAATCGGTAAAATAGCTAAGGAAAATAAAATTAAGTTCCATACCGATGCAGTTCAAAGTGTTGGAAAGATTCCAGTTGATGTTAATGAATTAAATGTAGATCTTTTATCTATGTCAGGCCATAAAATTTATGGTCCAAAAGGGATTGGTGCATTATATATCAGAAAAAGAACCAGATTAGAACCAATATTACATGGCGGAGGACAAGAAAAAGATTTAAATCCTGGAACTGAAAATGTTTCTGGAATTGTTGGTCTTGGAAAAGCTTGTGAAATAGCAAAAGAGGAATTAGAATACAATCAAAAATATTTGACCAAACTTAGAGATATGTTGATTGAAGGAATCTTATCCAACATAGAGGAATCTTATCTCAATGGAGATTTGATCAACAAAGTTCCTGGAACAGCTAATTTCCATTTTGTAGGTATTGAAGGAGAAGGTCTCGTATTACTTCTTGATGGTAAAGGAATAGCTGCATCTACTGGATCTGCTTGTTCATCTAAAAAATTAGAAGCATCTCATGTATTGAAAGCTATTGGTTTAGAGGATGTTGATTCTCATGGATCACTTAGATTAACTTTAGGTTCAGAGAATACTGAAGAAGAAGTTACCAAAGTAATTCAAGCTACAGAAGAAGCAGTGAAAAGACTTAGAAGCATGTCTTCAATCTGGAATCAAAGGGAAAATAAAAGAAAAGAAGACATCAATAATAAATGTACTTCTTGCTCATTGGAGTAATTAATTAGATCAACTAATTTCAGAAACACAATATTCTCATTAACAATAGAAATTAACAAATAGACTTTGTAATTATAATATTTAACAGAACTTCAGAAGGTGAAATCATGTATACTGATAAAGTAATGGATCATTTCCAAAATCCAAGGAATGTGGGAGAAATAGAAGACGCCGATGGTATTGGAGAAGTTGGAAATCCTACATGTGGAGATATGATGACAATCTACATAAAAGTAAAAGATGATAAAATTGACGATATAAAATTCAAAACATTTGGTTGTGGTGCAGCTATAGCTACAAGTAGTATGATTACAGAACTAGCTAAGGGAAAAACTGTAGATGACGCATATGCAATAAGTAGAAATGATGTGGCAGAAGCTCTTAATGGATTACCTGATGTGAAAATGCATTGTTCTAATCTAGCCGCTGATGCATTACAAGCAGCTATTGATAATTATAGATCTAAAAATAGCTAAAAACTTTTTATTTTTCTTATTCATTTATATTATAAATGTTTATTTAATGATATATCTTTATTATCCATTATTTTTTAATTATGCTATTAAAATCCTATTTAATGATATATCTTTATTATCTATTATTTTTTAATTATGCTATTAAAATCCTATTTAATGATATATCTTTATTATCTATTATTTTTTAATTATGCTATTAAAATCCTATTTAATGATATATCTTTATTATCTATTATTTTTTAATTATTCTATTAAAATCCTATTTAATGATATATCTGTTTAATAATAGCTAATCTTATTAATAGTATTCACTATAATAATCATTCCATTCAAAAAAGTATTTTTAATATCTTAGTTCATTTTCAAATACCTAATTTTTTAATAGCTTCCTCAGCAGCTAATTGTTCGGCCTCTTTTTTGCTTTTACCTTTACCTCTCCCAACTTCACGATTATCCACCAATATTTTCATGAGAAATGTTTTATCATGAGGAACTCCATATTCTTTAATTAATTTATATTGAACTGGAATTTCATTGGCATCACCGTATTCTTTGATTTGGGATTTGTAATCATTGAAAAATATAACTTTTCCATCAATTGAAGGGAAAACTATTTTAGATAAAAATTCTCTGGATTTATCTATTCCTTGATCTAAGTAAATAGCTCCCAAAAATGACTCAAAAACATCAGCATTTACAGAAAGTACTTCATTGGCACTTACTCTACTATCGTCAAGATGTAATTTTACATAATTAGCTAATCCAAGCTCATGAGAGTAATTAGCTAAGGCAGTCTCACAAACATAATTTGATCTAAGCTTAGTTAAACTACCTTCTCCAATATCTTCATATTTTTTATATAAATATTCAGAGATCAACATACTAAGTATTGAATCTCCTAAAAATTCTAAACGTTCATAATCATAGTCAAGCCCATATTGAACTCTATAAGATTTGTGAACAAATGCTATTTCAAATAAATTAGGATCATTTGGAATGATACCATATTCTTCTAATATTTCCATAAAATCATCAATGTTGTGTGTTTAAACTTATTCTATAAATTATTCCATTAATTAGCACATTTTAATATATAAGAATGAATCTATTGTTTCATTAGAACTCTAATCAATTTTAACCTTTTAAGATTCATTGAAAATAATTTATTATTCAGGAATTAAATTTTAAACAATTTAATAATGTTCTATTTAATTATTTCTTGTTAGTAATACATTAAAATATCTATTAATAAATTACAATATAATTATATTATCCTTAACATATTATATTACCATTAATATTATATATATTTTAGCTATTTTTGGGAAAAACCATATAAAATGCAATTTCTCAAAATTACTTCAACAATTATTTTTAGTTAATATATATCATTTAATTTTATTTATTTTTAACTTTATTTATTTTTAATTTTATTTATTTTTAATTTTAAAAATTCTATCATTTACTGTTAAAAGATGTCAAAGTCTTTATTTTTTCTTAAAATGTTATTAACTATTTTTATATAAATAATAATATAAGATACTACTAATCTTTTATTATTAGTAATAATAATACACAATCAGCAAATCTAACTAATTATTAAAAAATCTAACTAATTATAAAAATATAGTAACTACATTCTAATAACCAATAAGTATATATCAATAACAATCATAATATTACAATTGTTAGAGTTTATATTTGTAATAAATTTCTTCAAAACTTCGATACTTATAAAATATATCCTCTAAAAATAAAATAGCTAAATAAACTAAGTCAAAATAAACATGAATATTTCATAAATGATTAAATAAATTAACAATAAAGGTGAGTTATATGGAACTTTTTGATGTTATTAACAAAAGAAAAAGTGTAAGAAACTATTTAGATGAAGATATTGATGAAGATAGCTTAAAAAAAATAGCTAAAGCCGGACAAATTGCACCAATTGCAGGTGAATTTCAGATAACAATCATTAAAAATAAAGAAATTGTTAAAAAAATAAATGATATTGCTCTTGAAGCTATGAAAAATTCTGGAAATGAATTTTTAGAAGAACGAGCGGCTATTCCAGGATATCAACCAATATATAATGCTCCAGTTTTAGCTATTCTTTCAGCTCCTGAAGAAAATGTTTATGGAGGTTTAACAGTATCTTGTGTAGCTGAAAACATGATACTTGCTGCTACAGATTTAGGTTTAGGTAGTTGTTATATGATAACCCCAACACTTGCATTTATGTCCACAGAAAAAGATGAACTATCTAAAGAAATTGGACTTCCTAAAGGATTCAATCCAATTTGTGCAGTAGCTATTGGAAAAGAAGGAACTGATGAATTAAATGTAGAAAGAGAAGAAGTAGATAATGTTAAGTTTATTAACTAAATACTTTTTTTTTAATTTTTAACTAATTTAAGTAATTTTTAAGTGATTAAACCCTTTTTGTTCAATTTTTACACCTTTTTAATATTTTTTATAAAATTCATATTAATATATTTATGTAAAATATATTAATTAGAATAATAAATAGCTAAATAGCTATTTTAATTAGAATAATAAATAGCTATTTTAATTAAGTGATTAAATGCTTTTTGTTCAATTTTTACACATTTTTAATATTTTTTATAAAATTCATATTAATATATTCATGTAAAATATATTAATTAGAATAATAAATAGCTATATTAAGTTAGATAAACTATTTCAAATATGAGATTTATATATTGGATCTTTTGATACATTAAGACAATGTAAAGAAAGAGTATAATACAACCATGATAGAAATAATTTAAAAATAAAGAAAGTTAAAGAAGATATTATAACTAAATCAAGAGAAATATGGGAAAAAATGAAGGTTTTATTTAGAAATTTATTAGTTAGTATCAAGCAAAATACAAAAGCATCAAAGGTAGTCTGGGCAGTATTCTTAGCATGTGTTACAGCTTTTATGGGATTAGGTCTTGTTGATCCAATATTACCTATAATAGCTCAACAATTGGGAGCTAGTAAAATAGAAGTCTCAATGCTTTTTACAGCATACAGTGCAGTGATGGCAGTAACTATGCTTGTAACTGCAACAATTTCTAAAAGAGTTGGAATTAAAAGAACTTTACTTGTAGGAGTTTCTATTATAGCTATTTTTTCTATATTATGTGGATTATCTAATGATATATGGAGTATCATATTTTTAAGAGGATTTTGGGGACTAGGAAATGCCCTGTTTATAGCTGTGGCATTAACGGCAATTATTTTATTTTCAGATAAAACTACTCATGAATCTGTTATTTTATATGAAATAGCTATTGGCTTAGGATTTTCAGTGGGACCTCTTGTTGGAGGTTTACTAGGAGATATTTCTTGGAAATTTCCATTTTTTGGTGTTGGTATATTAATGATGATGGGATTTATTATGCTATTAGTCTTAATTCCTAAAAGTACAACAAAAGAGATTGAATCTTATGATGATGATACATCCCTTGTTACAACAATTAAATCATTGAAAAATCCACATATAAAAGTATTTGGTACCTTTTCATTTCTTTATAATTTTTGATTTTTCACATTATTCGCATATTCCCCATTAGTTTTAGGATTAACTGCTCAAGGCATAGGATTCGTATTTTTAGCATGGGGAATTGTATTAGCTATTAGTTCTGTTATTATAGCTCCTAGAATTAAAAGAAAATATGGAACATTAAAATCTATGTATGTGCTTTTATTGCTCTTTGCTATTACTCTATTTATTATGGGTATTTGGACTTCAATACAATGGGTACTTATAGCAGCAATCATTATATCAGGTGCATTACTTGGAAATAACAATACTCTCATTACCACAGCCGTGATGAATTCACCAGCTACAAATGATTCAACTACTTCTGCAGCATATAATTTCACACGTTTTATAGGATCTGCAATAGCTCCTCTTTTAGCAGCATCTTTAGGACAATATATAGGTTCAGAAATACCGTATCTTGCAGGAGGACTTTTTGTTACAGCAGCACTTATTTTTTTATTTTTAAATAGAAAGACAATTATTTATATTGATAATTAGAATAACATGTGAATAATAGAATTTGAAAGAAAAAAGACTTGTATCCTTTTGTTTTCATATATTGAGTAATTTAAAAATAGAGTTATTCAAAATTTAATTCAAAATTTAATTTAAAACACATGAACAATATTAGTTTTCATATGCTCTTGAATCATCTAGTTATATAGTAATTAATAAAGTATATTTTTCAATAAATTCGACCTTATTGGAAAAATTGGTAATTCATTATTATTTCACATGAAAAGCCTTATATTTTATTAAAATTTATAAAAATATTTCTATAGATTTTAAAAACTTGTAAAGCTAATAAATGAAGAAAAACACGCTTAAATAGAATAATAGCTATTATATTACAAATATGATTAAAATAGTTATTATATTACAAATATGATTAAAATAGCTATTATATTACAAATATGATTAAAATAGCTATTAATTAATTTAATATTAATTTAATATTGATTTCATGTTAATTGATTTGTAATTTATTGATAATTAATCTGTAATTAAATATGGCTGAAGATAGATTAGGAGATAAAATTATGATGTTAAACTGGGAAAAGGAAATAAAAATTATTGATCCAGATATAAGTTTTAGATACAATGGAGGATGGTTAAAAACCATTGAAAAACTAGATAAAACTGTAAAAAATGGTTATTCTCTTGTGGGAGATTTTGTTAAATCCGGAGATTTTGAAGAAGAGTATTCTGATGGTTTATACTTAGATTGTAATAAAGAAGGAAAAAAACGCAAAAGTCAACAGGATTACAGATTATTTAGGATAAAAGATGGAAAATTAAGACTTTTAGATTTAATTATCGATGGTCAAGGCAATTGGGCATGTGAATTTTGGGATACAATTGAAGAAGAAATAAATGGATGAATTTACTTTCAACAAAATCAAAATAAAAGATTATTAACAAATTAAAAGATTAAAAAATAACAATATTCTAGAAAAATCTATTAATATAGAAAAATCTATTAATGATAAAATATAAATAATTATTATCATATTTTTGAGGGATAATAATGAAAATTATTGAAGATGAAAAAATAGTTATTGATGATAAAAATATATACGAACCTCATGAAACAGGATTGATAACAATCTTGGATTCAAAAATAGATTTAGACATTTTAAAGAGTGGTAATAATAAAGATTTTTCTATTAAAGGTAGAATACTCCAAGAAAATAAGTGTAAACTAATTAAAAACTATAAAATAGCTGAAATAACAGCTTTAGACACAGATCCTACTGATAAAAACTTAGACTTACAGATTGGTCCTTTTGGAGAAGAAAATATTGGTTCTGAAGAATATGTTCTTCCAAGTGAACGTAAATGTCTGTTAATTACTTGTGATGAAATTGAAGATATTTAATTAATTTAATTCAAAGATATGGAATGTATTTTTCTTTTCTTTTAATTTAAAGAATCTATACTCTATATACTAACAGATAATTAATTTAAAAAGAACCAATCTTCTATATAAAAAGAACCCATCTTCTATATATTAAAACATATTTAATTTTTTAAATGTTTTTCTTATTTTTAATTATTTATGAAAATTTTCTATCTTTATGAGATTAAAAATCTTTGATTTTTTTAATATTTTAAAAAATAGATTCTTAGTCTAATAACACTATAAAAACAGGGAAATAAAGAAAATTACTAGTAATATAACTAATAATATCCCTATTACTAATGTAAAATAAAGAATAGGTCTTCTAAATCTCATATCTTGGAATACTCTCCATAGTACCATGACACCATGAGTTACAGGATTTTGTGTAGATCCATCCAAATCATATCTTACAGTAATTGGAACTTCAAAAATAGTTAAACCAGCTTCTGAAGCATCAGCTAGCATTTCACTTTCTATTGCAAAGCCGGAATTTCGAAACTTAAAGCAAGGAATAGCTATTTTTGAAAACGCTCTAAATCCATTTTGAGAATCTGTAATATTTAAACCAGTTGAAACATTTGTAGCTATATCAAGGACTTTTTGACCAACTCGTCTGTAAAATGGAGTATCAAACTCATATCCTTCAATATAACGACTACCATTAACTAAATCAGCTTTTTTGTTAATGATTGGTTCGATTAGTTTAGGAATTTCATCTGGATTGTTTTGTCCATCACCATCAATAGTAACTACAATATCTTCATCGTTAACAGCCTCAAAACCAGATTTTAATGCTTCTCCTTTTCCCATGTTATTTTTATGAACAATAACTTCAGCACCAGCTAATTTAGCTATTTCAACAGTTTTATCACTACTTCCATCATCAACTACCACCACCCTATCGACATATTTTTTAGTTTTGGAAATTACATCTCCTATAGCTACCTCTTCGTTGTATGCTGGAATTATAGCTAAAATTTTAGTGGGAATTGTAGGGTTTTCATTTGTTTTTGACATATTATCGACTCAAAAAGTATTATTAAAAGTATCACTTAATTTATATTAAATATAGTTATTCATCAATAAAAGTTTAGTTATTTTAAAAAATCTAAAAAATATTCCAAAGATGTAATATATTATTTTCTTAATTTTCAAACTTGTCTAACATTTATTTTATCTGAAAATTTATTTTCATTATAATTATTAAATAACTAAATTCTAGACTTTTAATTTATAAAATAAGAATTAATTTCCATTAGAGTTTAAAAATACTATAAACGATTAAAAAGAACTATATAATTATTTATAATAAATTGAACGATTCCATTTTTGATTATTAATTTTTTCTCATTATTCTATTCTTTGTTTCTAATTTTTTGTTTGTTATTTCTCATTACTTACAGTTTTAAATGTGATAAAAATAAAAATCAATAGTCATTGTCTATGATTTAATTTTCTCGAAATCTATAATTATCATTAATGGGATGTCATCATCAGGAGTTATAACAAAGTGTTCATTAATAATATGGTCATGAGTGTTTAAGAATTCCTCCATAACATTTTCATCTTCAAAATCAGGCATTATATCTAATTTTATTAACCCTACTTCATTTGATTCAAGATATTTCTTTAAAGCTTTGCAATATTTAGAGTCATTTTTTGATATATCTTCAAGTAAATCATTACAAAGTTCAGTCAAACTAATCTCAAATTCTTCTTCTTCATTTTCATCTACAAAAGTTATACTATCTATTTCTGATAGTGAATATCCAGTTACCTTTGTAATAATAGGTATTTTTTTCTTAAAAAACATATTTTTTATATCCCTCTCTCTTTTATTATATTTCTTTAGATTATTATAAAACTTTACATTAAAAAGTGTCATTAAAATAAATAATTAGAAATTACTACTTATAGATATAATTTATTATACATGATAATATTTATAATAATTAACAATTCTTATTATTCTATAATCAGTAAGAAGAATATTCATAATAATAATAATAATAATAATAATCATAATATCAATAATACTAACAATGATATTATAACAAACATTATTAAATATCAAATTTTATATCAATAAATAAGTAAAATAGGAAAAAATGAAGAAAGTGGACAAAGAATAAAAATAAATAAAATAAAAAGAATAAAACTAAAGAAGATAAATAAAATAAAAATAAAGAAGATAAAGAAAATAAAACTAAAGAATATAAAGAAAATAAAAATAAAGAAGATAAAGAAAATAAAAAGAATAAAAATAAAGAAGATAAAGAAAATAAAAAATATTAATCAATCTTATAATAACTTTTCATCCATTCTACGGTTTTTTTAATTCCTTCTTCTGGTGAAACTTTAGGGTCGTGTTTTAAATCTTTAATAGCTTTTGAAAAATCTATAGTTTTGATTTTCGTGGTGAATGGCTCTGCTTCATGATAAGATACTAGAGAATCATCCATACCTACTGCATCTAAAACTATATCAGAGTATTCCCTGATATCTTTTTCCCATTCTTGTTTACTTCCAACATTGTATACTTCACCTGGTTTGAAGTTATCAACTATGTTAGAAAATGTTCTGGCTGTATCTCCCACATAATCAATTATCCTTTTATGCCCTTCATAAACATCATATCCTTGATTATTAAGAGCTTTATAGATAAATATTGGGATGAATCCTTTGTATGGAGAATATTCTTCATGAGGACCATAACAATTAACTGGACGGACTCTTACTGTTTCAGTTCCAAACATAGTAGCTGAATTCATGCACATTAACTCCCCTGCCCACTTAGTTATTGCATAATCGTTCATTTGATAAGTATCCTTTATAGGATTATTTATCATTACATCCTCCTTCATTTCTCCAGTGTAATCACCATAAACTTCAGCTGATGAGAAAAATATCATTGGAAATTTTAATTTTTCTTGAAGTCGGATTATATGTTTGGTTCCAATCACATTGGTTTTCCATAAGTTTTCATAGTAATCTTCACCATTCCATCTACCGTACTCTGCAGCTAGGTGATAAACATAATCAAAGGATTCATTTTCATCAAAGATCCTTTCAATCTGACGATAGTTAGTAACATCAGCACGTGTATAATTATCCCTTTCGTTGTGTAAAAGGTCAATAGCTAAAACCTCATGACCTCTTTTTTTAAGCTCATTTACTAAATTAGTTCCAATAAATCCTGCACCGCCAGTTACTAAAATTTTCTGTGTCTCCATGATAATTGCTCCTAATAAATATCTTATTTAAAAAATCTTAAAATTTTTCATAAGTTTCAGATAAAAAAAGTTGAATATAGCTATTAAATAGCTAATAGAATATTCAATATTCCTTCATTAATAATAATTGTAAATTAAAGTATTTATATTATATCCTTTCTATGGATTCAGAATTATTTATTTTATATATTTAATCCGAATTCATTAATCTATTTTATATTTATATAATTAACCTAAAGTTTATTATAATCTATTTTCTATCATTAATCTACGCTTTATTATAATCTATTTTCTATCATTAATCTACGCTTTATTATAATCTGTCTTCTATCATTATAATCTACGCTTTATTATAATCTGTCTTCTATCATTAATCTACGCTTTATTATAATCTGTCTTCTATCATTAATCTACGCTTTATTATAATCTGTCTTCTATCATTAATCTACGCTTTATTATAATCTATTTTCTATCATTACTCTAAAATTTATAATTATTTATCATATCTTTAATCTAATTTACATCAATATATTAATAAATGAATTTAATAAATAATATAATTAAAAATTAATTTAAAAACGCATCGAAAAATGAATTAGAAAATATTCAGAATAAATCAAGGTAATGAGGAATTTTTAGAATTGCAACAAGAAAAATAGGACCAATGAAACAAAGTATAAAAAATCAGTTAAATTGACAGTTCCCAAAAAGTGGTATTAACATTTTAAAGACAATTATGGTTTTTTTATAGTTTAATGGATAGTGTTATAGTTTCTCTATTTTTTCTATAGGGAGTTTTGTGAATTTACTTATGTCTTTTAGTGGAACGTTTGCCTTTTTCATATTATGTGCAACTGAAATTATTCCTTTTTCAATTCCTTTTTGTGTTGCTGTGTATTTTAGGGTTATTTCGTCGTAGTGTGCCATTTCTCGCATTTCATACATTCTGTAGTCTTCATCACTCATGGATACGAGGTCTAGTTTTTTTTGTGTTTTTCCTATGGTTTTGTTCATTTTTATCACCTTGT
>NZ_LWMW01000104.1 GCF_001639285.1 Methanobrevibacter cuticularis
TATATTCATTTATTTCTCAATCTAAATAATCATAATATATATTTTTTTAATAATAAAATTATTAAAGATTATTTTAGAAATTAAAGATAATAACAACTTATATTCATGAAATAAATTAATATTCCAATAAACCATTGATTAGAATCTTTTCTTTCAGGACTATAACTATATTTGAATTAATTATTAATAGTTATTGGTATTGATTCCCAATCTTCAACTCTAACTTAATAATTAATTCTACATTTTTTGTATTAGCTATTCTTCGTATTTCATTATATAATTTCACATAGTCTATTAATTTGATGTAGTCTAGTAATATATGATAAGCTTAGTAGTTATAATTTAGTAATCTTATCTATTCCTAAAATATTAATTAAAATAAATAGAACAATAGAGAGATTTAAACTCTTAATGTTCTATTAGATAATTTCAAAGTTTAGCTATTAATGATTCATGATTTTATTGTTTCTGAAAGCTATTGAAATTATAATTTTTTAGCTTCTTGAACTAATTTTTGTCCTAACTCAAAGCAATTAACTTTTTCTTTTTCATCTGGTAAGTAATAAATTTCAGATTCATCAATTACTTTAAATCCAGATTCATTTAAACTATTAGCTAACTTTTCAGGAGCTCCTCCTTTTCCTCCCATGGATCCAAAGGTAACAGCTAATCTTTCAATGCCTGTTCTTTGGAATCTAAGTCCTTCTAAATAATATAATAAGTCCCCTACGCTTGGGTATGGAACATCATTTATAGTGGGAGCGCCTAATGCAATAGCTTTACTATCTAGTATACTTTTAACGATTTCGCTTCTTTCATCTTCATGCAAATAGTACATTTCAACTTCATATCCTTCAGCCATTACTCCTTCAGCTATTTCATGAGCCATAGTTTGGGTAGAATAATGCATGGTGTCGTATATGATGGTTACTTTGTCTTTACATTTTCCTGTAGCCCATTCACTATATGCGCCGATTACTTTCATAGGATCAGTCCAGATTTGTCCATGTGAAGGTGCAATCATTTTTATTTGTTCTAGTAAACCAAGTTCAGTCACTTCTTCGAACTTTTTAAGAACTAATTTTGATAGAGGGACAATTAAATTTCCATAGAATTTTTTTGTTGCATCCATAAGAATATATTCTGGAATTTCATGATCAAATCTTTTGGAGAAACATAAATGTTGTCCAAATGCATCATTTGGGAATAAAATTCCATCTTCAGCAAGTAATGTAAACATACTATCTGGCCAATGTAGTAAAAATGCATCTAAAAATGCTAAAGTTTTTCCACCAAGATCTAATGCATCACCAGTTCCAACAGTTCTAAAATCAGATCCTTCAAGTGAAGGATAATGTTTAAGTAATCCTTTAACTGCTATTTCATTACAGTATATAGGTGCTTCTGGGAATCTTTTATGTAAATCTACTAAGGTTCCGCTGTGGTCTTTTTCAATATGGTTTTGGATTAATACATCTACTTTGAAAGGCTTTTTTTCTTGTTGGAATGCATCTTCTAATCTTGCCATTAGTTCTTCAGTTTTTCCAGGATAGGCATTATCAATTAATGCGACTTTATCATCACCAAATACTAAATATGCATTGTATGAAGTCCCATCTAAAGTATATCCATGGTAAGTTCTTAAATCCCAGTCAAGTACACCAATCCAGTATACTCCATCGCCTATTTTCTCTGCTTTCGCTTTCATTTTATGTCTCCTTTTAGTTATTAATTTTTTATACATATCTGTATATAGACTCCATAAATCTTTTGTCCATATACATCTATTTTTCTACATTCATTTAATGTTCCATATCATACTTTTCTTAAAATTTTTTTAAAACTGTTCGTATAATCATGAACATAATATTTTATTTGTTGAAAATCCTATATAAATATTTCTAATTCATTCTCCTTATATTTTTGCAAATTAATTATCATAACATATAACAACTATGATATAATTCAAGTTTCATTCCATACGAATTATATTATTTTTTTATAATAAATCATAATCATTTATTTCTATTGAAAATTATTAATAGTATTCTTTTTTCTTACTTTACTTATATAATAAATGACTTTTATTGTATTTAAATAGATTTTTCGAATATTCCATTTAGAAAAAGATTTATATATAGGTACAAACAAAACAATATATGTTAATTAGTATTTATATATACGAACGATTTCAAGAATAAGTGATTTCATCGTATTTTATGAAAATAACATAGTATTTAATAACTATATAATAGTCATATTATAATTTTTTAATAAAATATTAATAGATTTCAATGTTGACTTATTTTCCACAAAATATATCAATTTATATATAGAATATAATAATATAATATAATAATTAACTTGTTATATTTTCTAATAGGAAAATAATTTAAGAAGATAAATTGTTATATTTTCTAATAGGAAAATAATTTAAGAAGATAAATTGTTATATTTTCTAATAGGAAAATAATTTGGCATGATTTCGCTTTTATGACTTTTTATAGATAAAAATCTATTTATCATTGATTAAAACATTATACTATTAACTGGGTGTATTCAAATGGATATTAAAAAAATTACTGAAATAAAAAAACAAAGACCAATTCAAATATTCTCAAAAGGATATAAAGAAATTGGGGTAGATGTTATAAAAAGTCCTGTTAAGCTCATCATTCTGTCTATGCTAAAAGATAGCGAAATGGAATTTAATGATATAGTTAAAAACACAGGAAAATCTAAATCAACAGTCTCAGTTCATCTAAAATCTTTAAGAGAAAATGGAATAATATCTTTTAAATTTGATCCGGATGATAATAGAAAAAAAATATTCTATATAAATTCTCGATTTTTAGGTGAGGTTGAACCTCCTGAACCTTTGGTACTTAAAGAACAGACAATAGAATTTTTGTTAGATAATATTATAAATAAAGGACCAAATGAAGAATTTAACTTCACACTATTATTGTTCCATACATTTAGATCAACTTTAATTCAGGAAGGAATCAATATAAATCCTATTTTATACGAAGCAGGTCAACGTATAGGATTAGCTTTGTATGATAAACTTAAAGATGATGATACCAATGCATTCCTAGAAAACTTAGTTGAATTTTGGGAAAAATACGGCTTAGGTAAACTTAGTTTTGAAGTAGGGGATATGATTAAAATAACATCAGAAGATTGCTTTGAATGTGGATTACTCCCTAAAACAGGGAAGCCTTCATGTTTAATAGATACAGGAATACTTGAATCTTTCATGTCTTCTCATTTAAAAAAGGAGGTTAATGTAATCGAAACTCAATGTTTCGCAATGGGAGATGAACAGTGCGTATTCGAAGTAGATCATGTAGAATAAAGAACTATTTTTATTTTAGAACAATCTTAGTAAATATTTTATTTATTAATGCAACTCTAAATAAGTAATTAAATCTTATTATTTAAAGTTATATTTTTAAATGTATATTTTATTTATTTTTTAAACACTATATTTACTAATATAATTCCAAAGATTAATTATTTTTATTATATCTTTTTTATTTTAAAAAATCATTTTATTTATTATTTTATTTATTAAGAACTTTTAAAATTTTAATAGTTATTTATTTTATTTAACTAGGGTTATTTTTATTTTGTTTATTTTATTTAATTAGGTTATTTTTATTTTGTTTATTTTATTTAACTAGGGTTATTTTTATTTTGTTTATTTTATTTAACTAGGGTTATTTTTATTTTGTTTATTCTATTTATGCTGTTACTCTTAGCTAATATTTAATTACTAACTATTTTTTTAATTTAACGATAGTAGTTGTTAGATAAGATTTACTATTAGGAAATCCCTCAGTTATTTTTTCATTTTCCATAGTGCAATTTTCAACTGAGATAATTTCTTTTTTTCCTTCTTCTTCATGTATCATATTCTCTAATTCTTCTGTATTTCTAGAAGTTTTCATCAATACAAAATTATCTCCTTCTTTAAGTAGAGAATTCATTCTATGATCAATTTTAGGAATAATCACTAATATTTCATCTTTTTCTACTAATGGCTTAGTCATGCTTGATGCACAGGCTGTAAATGAGTTGATTCCCGGAATCATTTCTATTTCATAGTCATTTTCTAACCTTGTTTGAATATATGTGAATGTACTGTAAATTGAAGGGTCTCCAAGTGTTATAAAAGCTACATCTTTTCCTTTATTTAAATGAGTAGCTATAATTTCTGAAGCTTCATCCCAATGTTTTTCTAACATTTTTTCATTTTCGGTCATTGGAAAAACAGGTTCTAAAATTTTTAAATTTTCATCTTCCTTTCTATTTTTAATTATAGGGCTTATAATAGAAAGAGCTATACTTTTTTTTCCAGGAGCTGAACGTGGAGAACAAATAATTGGAATTTTTTCTAACAATTTAGCTGCTTTTAGTGTTATAAGTTCACTATCTCCAGGACCTACACCTATTCCAATCAATTTTCCTTTTAATTTTCTCAAGAAATCACCTAAAATTATTTTATTAGCTATATAATTTTATTAGAACATTATTTCTTCAGTAAATGTTTATTACTATTCATTCTATTTATTAATATTAATATTCTTTTTTAATAGCTATTTTTCATAGAATGAAAAATAATTTTAATAAAATATTATTTTTCACATACACTATCTATCATTTATTTATAGCATCATCACTAATATATTTACAATGTCAAATTCTCTTTTTTGTTCTAAATGTGGAATGATGAAAAATAGCTGTATCTGCAAAAATTCTAATTCATTGAATAAAAATTCTAATGTTTCATCAACAAAAACACCAAAAATTACAGAATCAGCGGAAATACCTGATAGCTATTCTATATCAGATCATTCCTTACCAAAAAATATCATTAATCAGATGAAAAAAGGATTTCCGAACATTGATGATCAAATAATTGAAAATTTTCCTTTTGAAAATCCAAGAGAGGGACAACTTGAAATTATTTCAGATATCAATGAAGCTATTGAAGATGGATTTAAATATATAATCCTTGAAGCTGGAACTGGAACTGGAAAATCAGGAATAGCTACTACCTTATCACGTATGTATGAATCAGCTTATATTCTTACCATGACAAAACAATTACAATCACAATATGCTAATGAGTTTGGATTTCCACTGGTTAAAGGAAGAGGAAATTTTTATTGCCTTCAAGATGATTTAGACTCAACTTGTGATATTGGGACATGTAAAACAACTCCTAGTTCAAAAAATTTCTTTTGTCCTTATGGTGTAGGTAAAAATCCAACATTAGGTGCTACAGAAGCATTTGAAGACTCATTTGGAGGCCCAATATTTTTTCAATCAGATGAACATTGTCATTACTGGCAGCAAAAGGCTAACTCCATAAATTCTCCAATTACTTTGATGAATTATGATTATGCAATTCTTGAATTGAATTATGTTAAACATTTCGCTCCTAGAAATTTACTTATTCTTGATGAAGCCCATAATATTGAAAATAAGCTGATGAGGAGTATGGAGCTTAATTTATATAACAAAAGCCTTCAAAATGATATTAAAAAATCTATTACTCCTAATATTGTCAAACAAGGAGATATTAAGGATTGGATAATGGAAGTTGATGCAATTAAAGATGCGTATAATGATATAGACATAAAAGATCTTCCTAAAAATAAAGCTGAAAGAATTAATTCAACGACTAGAAGATTAAAACAACTAAAAGAAAATCTAGAAAAAGAACCTAAAAATTGGGTAATCGATCCAAATGAGGCAGGAGTTTCCTTTAAGCCCCTTAGAGTTCATCAATATGCCAAGGACTATCTTTTTAAACATGGCGAAGTCTGTCTATTTTTAAGTGCAACTATACTTTCACATAAAATGTTTTCAAAATGGCTAGGCTTAAAACCACAAGAGGTATATCATATCAAAGCTGATAGTCCATTTCCACCAGCTAAACGTCCAATTGAATTGAAAATAGCTGGAAAGATGTCAGCCAATAGAGTCAAGTACACAGCTCCAAAAACTCTTCCTATATTAGAAGAAATCTTAAAACGTCATAAAAATGACAAAGGATTGATTCATACAAATAGCTATAAATGTCAAGAATATATAACTAAAAAAATGCCTAGTGGCAGACTAATTTCTCATAATTCTTTAAACAGAGAGCGTGTATTAGATCATTTTGAAAAAAGTAAGGATCCTTTAGTTTTAGCTAGTCCCTCTATGAGTGAAGGAGTAGATCTTCCTTATGATAAATGCAGATTTCAAGTGATTTATAAGGTTCCTTTCCCTTATCTTGGAGATAAACAAGTAAATATGAGAAAAAAGAGAGATCAACGTTGGTATGCATACAAAACTGTAATGACATTAATGCAAGCATATGGAAGAGGAATGCGAGCTGAAGACGATTCTTGTTATACCTATATTTTAGATGGTGACATTAGAATGTTGTTTAAGAGTCCTATGTATAAATCATTGGTACCAGAATTCTTTAAAGAAGCTATTATTGAAAGGGACTGATTTCCTTAGTTATTAACTAGATTATTTCATAATTTTCACAAGCTCAAAAAAAAAAAATTTAGATGGCGTGTGAATAAAAATGAAATTTTCAGAAACAGATATGAAATTAATACACCTTATACAAAGAAGAAACTTATCTAAGCAAAGAATAAGACATTATAACCTTGTTTTTAAAGAAATACATGAATTAACTGCTAAAACACCCTATGAATTAATAGTTGAAGCTAAAAAAGAAGAACAACCGTTCAATGATGAAAATGGAAATCCACAGATATTAGACATATCTGAACGAAAAGTTAGCTTGTATCAATTCATGTATAATAATTTTTGGAGGATAAAAATAATAGTGAAAGTACTAAGAAAGGTAAATTATGGGTATTTCGTGCTCTTTTTAATGAATATTAAGTGAAAATGCCTAGGATGTTAAAGTATAACCCTCTAATTGCAAGAACAAGGATTAGAGATATTCATTTCTGGAATGATGTTAAAAAAGGTTTAGATTTTTGTGAAGAAGTTAGAGATAAAGCTTTTATTTCTTTTATAGTCACTTCTGGCATGCGTGTAAGTGATGTTGTGAAATTAACGATTGAAGATTTTCTTGATGCAAGTTCTATTTATAATCATGATTATGACTTAGATGAGATATTATCTAAAAATCCCTATAATATTGTTCCTTGTTATGATTTTTTTCCTGTTAAGACTAAGAAGGATGGTAATTTATGTATCACATTTAATAGTGGTGAATGTACTTATTTTATTTTTAAATGTAGAAGAAATATAACCAATGTAGTCGTTAAAACTGATAAATACACAGAATTAGATGTTATAAGCATTTTTACTGGTCATACACCTCCAAACATGTCTAATCCAGAGGTTTATGATGCTGTTGATAGTGAAGATAGTTTTGATAGCTATCTAAGAAAAAATTACGAAGCTTTGATTCCTTATTTAACAATCAATAAAAAAGAAAACATAGTCAATGAAGATAATAAAAATTTAGAAAGTGAAATAATGAAAATTAAAGAGTCTGTTGATATTTTGTTGAGTAATAAAAATCAATTGGTCTCTAAATCTTAACTTCTTTCTTTTTTTCATTTTTAATAGATTAAAAGTTATTAAATAATTTTAATTAGTTGAATAATAGTTTTTAATTTAAATTTGAGTTTTTAAAAGTATTAAATGAATAAAGTAGTTAGTATTATTTAAAGTCGAATTTTTAATGATATAATATATACTCAGTAAATTATATATGACAATACTTCTTCTGATGATGGTTCTGAGCCTTCTTCTTCTAATATATACTCAGTAAATTATATATGGTAGTACTTCCTATATTTGCTAATAGGAAAAAATCTTTATTCTCTTATTATGGTGATAATTTTTATCTTTGATAAAATATTTATCAATTTCAATTTAGTTTATATGTTGTAATGTCATTTTTCTATTGAATCAAATTGCTTTTTTTTGATGATGTTATGATTATGATAAAAAAATCGAAAAGTATATAATAAATATCAAATAAAAGGTATTATTATAGAGAGTCTTTGCTTTTTAATTATCATAATACATTGAATAATCAAAATGATTTCTCAATGTTATTTTATAATATAAAACATATCTGGTGATAAACATGGTAAAATTATATAACTACAAAGCAAAAGTAACTAAAGTAATTGATGGTGACACAATCGACTGTGACATTGATTTAGGATTTAATGTACATATATTCGAAAGATTCCGATTGGATGGAATCGATACTCCAGAATTAACTGGAGCAGATAAAGAAAAAGGTAAAGAAGCTAAAAACATTGTCACAAAAGAGTTACTTAATAAAGAAATAGCTATTGAAACAGATAAACCCTTAAAAACAGACAAATATGGTAGATGGGTAGCAACAGTCTATCTTGATGGTGTTAATTATAATGAAACACTATTAGAAAGAGGTTTAGCTAAAAAATATGGTTCATAATATTTATCAAGTAACTCTTTTATAACAATATTTTTAGCTAACTCTTTTTTTAATTATTATATCTTTTTTTTTATCTTCTATATAGGGCTTTAATTTCTTTATTTCTATCTTATTTTTCTTTTTAGTTTTATTTTATCTTAAAATAATACTTATTCATTTTTGCAATGTTTTAAAAATATTTTTAAACTAATTTACTAATTTTAGTTAGTTGATTTGGGATATTTAATTTATATTTAAGCTATTATAAATATTAAATGAATATTAGAAGCTTTAAATTAGGAAATAAAGACGGAACGACACTAAGAAAAGAAAAGTAGACAAAAAAATTATTTTTGATGAACTAATTATCATTTTCAATTAGTTTATATATTTAATGGTTTCGAATATAATTATTATCTGGATATTGTTTATGCAATCAATATGTGGACATTTTTTGAAGATGCTGGCAAAACATGGATTTCATGATTATTTTGTTTTTAGAATATTTATAACCTTAATTGCAGATGTGAATTTTTAGTGAAAAAATTCCTAAGTAAATCCTAACCTTAAATGTTGAATGTGAATTTTTAGTGAAAAAATTCCTAACCAAATCCTAACCAACCAACTTTTTTTTATTGATGATTGTCTGTGGAATTTTTTACTTGTTTTTTCCACATTGGTCATCAACTATCATTACATTAAAAAGAGCTTTAAAAATAGAATATATATTATTAAATTGTTAAAAAGAATAAAAAAGCGGACCTGAGGGGATTTGAACCCCTGCCCTATGGATCCGAAGTCCATCGTCATATTCCAGGCTAGACCACAGGCCCTTAAAGATAAAAATCTAATATTAAATTGTAAAGTGATTAAAATTCTATTAAAATCATTTATAGAACTGAATATTTAATTTTATGTATTTAATTAGTAAAAATATTTTAAAATTTTTTTACTAATATAGATATTATATAATAAAGTACTACTTTTGTTAATTTAGCTTAAATAATTTTTCATATGATACATCATGAAAAAATAAAAAATCAGAACTTCCAGTTTTGATTTTCAAAAAATTGATTTGTACTTAAACAATTAACTCCTAATTCATTGCAAACAAAAGGAATTCTCATTTCACTCCTTTGATTTTCTTGAGTAATTACAGTATAATCATTATGTAGTCCTACACATATTAAAATTGGGTCAGCTAATGATTCTCCATCACACCATAATGTATCATAAACTTTAAAACATTCTAATTCTTTTAAGTTGTCCATTTCTTCATTAGTTGCCTCAATGAAAAAATTCCCAGTCATGTCGTGAAAAGTTGTCCAGAAAATCCGATCTTCTGTTGATAATTCAGCTTGGACTTCTTTAAGTGAAATTAATTCTTTATTCAATTTCATATCTTTAATATTATCCCATAAACTTATAAAAACATTAGTAGGATAATTTCGTTTTAAATTTATCAAAGAATCTGTATCAATAATAAAACACATTTAAATCACTTGAATAATTAAAAAATTTCATCATATAAAGAATCTATTGAATCAATAGGTAAATTTAAGTATCTTTTAAATTCTGTAGGACCTATTACCTCATTTTCATAAGCAGAGACAATGAATCTTGAAAATGGCTGTCCATCATATTTTTTAACTTTTTTGACTGGAGACATGCCCCCACCTTTACTATTTTTAAGCCTTTCCTTTTCTTTATCTTTCAATATAGCACCATGTTCTTTCAATGCATTTATAGTTGAATTTTTGAAATTTTTCGATGTTTTGCCTAATTTATATAATTGTATAATCACTGTTTGCTTACTCACACCATAAATATGGGATAATGCTCCTAATTGTCTTGATGTCCATTCTTCACTTTCATGATTTTTAACTGATTGATTTTTAGATATTTTTGCATTTTTAAGAGACTCAAGAGGAATTAAAACTTCAGAAGCAATTTGGTTACATAAAAATTCTTTTTTATTATCTATATCAACATCACATATAGTGCTTACACCCATCATTAAATGACCTAATTCGTGAATTAAAGTAAAAATTCTCCTATTAGGTTTGTTTTTTCCATTTAATAAAATTATAGGACATTTATCATAATATAGAGATAATCCACTCATTTCATTTTCTGAAACATTTTCAGTTTCAAAAATTAATATGCCTAACTCTGAAATTGCTTCTTTCCATTCATATAAAAATTTTGAATGTAAATAATCCTTATTTCCACTATCATTTTCAATCCATTCTGATTGTTTTTCAAGAGAAACCCTTAATAAGTTTCTAATAGCTTTATCAAAGTGTTGTACTGTTTCTTTATTATAATTAGCCTCATTTTTAATCACATTTTTAGAAAAATCTTTTATTTTCATGTTCATTTCATTATGAATATTTATATATGCAGTTCTGCGAAACTTAGCTTTATTAATTTCTAAATTTAAAGCTGAACTAAATTCAGTAATTTTATCATCTGAACGGAACTCTATAATATCAATTTCATCGATTTTTGGAGGCTCTGATCTCAAATAAAATACTGGAGGTCTCTTATATTTTTTAGCTAAATTCCTTAAATCTTTCCAGGTAGGCTTTAAATTACCATTTTCCCATAAAGGAGCATTATTAAGAGACTTCGGTAAATCTTCAAACTCGAACCCTGCATTTTTTCTAGCCCATTTAATCATAGCAGGATTAACATTAACTCTATAGCTCATTTTATCCCATTTATTAAAAATTTATTAGTTATTATTATATTGTACTTGTATTTATATTAAATTTTTCCATATCTAATTTACATTATAAAAGAAAGATTCTAAAAATTATGAGATTAAAAAGATGATTTTTATATATGACTATTAATAAGAGATTATGTATATAAAATCCTATAAAATTATATATAATTATTATCTATATATATTTACTGAAGTAAAATTAATAATACTTTTTCATTTAAATATATGTCAAAAATGATGTATAATTAGTGAGTTTTTGAAGTAGTTCGGATCCTCAGATCAGGGGTTCAAATCCCCTCAGGCCCGCTTATTTTTTTTAAATAATTAAAAATTAACTATTGTTTTTTTATAAATTGATTATTACATATTTTATCTCTTAAATTCATTTAGTAGGTTTATTTATCCTTAATCTGTTAGTTTTTCTTTTATTTCTAATCCTTTTTTCAATACTTCATTTACTATTTCGGCCTGTGCAGTATTTTCGTTACTAGCTTTTAATTTTAATTCTTTTAATATTGATAGTTGTTTTTACTATTGCAGTTGCCATATTCTATATACTTCCGTAAGTATTGTTATTATTATAATCTATTATTATTTATCATTTTTTTAATAATTTACATTGTTTTTTAGAATTTTTTGTTAATTATTGGTGTTATTTTTATTTTTATAAGTTATATTAATAGATAATGAAATAAGATAATAATTAATAATATCTAAATAATAATTAATAATACTAATTAATAATATCGATCTGATTAAAATATTAATTTTATTATAGAAATTCTATAACTGATATTAATTATTATTAATTGGTGCATATTTATTAAGGATATGTTTGAATTTTAATAATAAGTCAAGGGGATAATTTATTATGTTTGAGTTTTAATAATAATTTAAAGGGATAATAGAATAGGAGTAGTGAGAATGTTAACAAAAAGGATAATTCCGTGCTTGGATTGTGATTTACAAGTTCCAGAGGGACGTGTTGTTAAAGGAATAGAGTTTAAACAGATTAAATATGCTGGAAATCCTGTGGAACTGGCTAACAAGTATTATGAAGATGGGGCGGATGAAATAGTCCTTTTAGATATTACTGCTTCAAGAGATAAAAGAGCTACCATGAAGAATGTTGTGGAATCTGTGACAGAAAATGTATTCATACCTATATGTATAGGTGGTGGAATTAGGAAAGTTGATGACTATGTTAACATGCTTAAAGCTGGGGCAGATAAATGTTCTATTAATACAGCAGCTATTCAAAATCCTGAACTTATTACTGAAGCTGCTGAGGTAGTTGGGACACAAGCCTGTGTAGTTGGGATTGATGCAAAAAGGAGATATGTCAATGAAGAATCAGAAGCCTCAGATAAAAACATTATAGAAACTAAAGATGGTCTTTGTTGGTTTGATTGCAGTATATATGGAGGAAACCAATTTACAGGAATAGATGCAATTGATTGGGCGAAAGAATGTCAAAATAGAGGGGCTGGAGAAATTCTTCTAACCTCTATGGATAGAGATGGGACTGAAATTGGTTATGATCTTGAACTTACTAAAGCTATTAATAATGAAACAGACATTCCTGTAATAGCTTCTGGAGGAGTTGGAAATCCTGAACATATTCTTGAAGCGTTTGAAATAGCTGATGCAAGTGCAGCCTTAGCAGCTAGTATCTTCCACTTTAATGAATATCCTGTTCCTGTAGTTAAAAAGTATTTAAATGAAAAAGGAGTCAATGTGAGGATATAATCTATGAGGATATAAACCTTAAAATTGATGGTTAAGATATGGCAAGGAACTATTGAATTAAATCTTAAATTATTTAAATTTCATTCATTAAATTTTAAAAATACAAATTTTAAAAAGTTTAAAAGTGATCTAACTATGAAAAATATTCTATTTGACCTAAAACTTACTCAAGAATCAGGACAAACATCTCAGCCACCATGGCAAGAAATAGCTAATTGTGTAAATGGCTATTGTGATGTTATGACGCTAGATAATACTCCAATATTGTTAAAAGTTTATCAAAAAAGTATTAATGAATTAAATATAGACTATGAGCTTCCAATATCTAATAAATCTCTGGAAATAAATAAAAAATTGATAGAAAAAGAAATAACTAGAATATATGATCTTAATTTTGATTTAAATAAACTATATAATCATATGGCTGAAGATTCTAAGCTCAGCCCAGCTATTGATTTTTGTAAAGGTCTTAGACTTTTTTTAGCTAAAGATCCTTTTGAATGTATTATTTCTTCGATATCTTCAGCTAATAATTCAATAGCTAGATGGACTAAATCAATAACTAAAATTCGTCAAAAGTGGGGAGAAGATGTTAAATTTTCTTCAGGAACTTTTTATACTTTTCCTTCACCTTCTGTTCTTATGAATATTTATGAAGATAATTTTGAAGAATATGAAGCTTGTAATAGAACTATTGAAACTGAATATTGTATTAATAATCTTAAATCTTGTGGAGTAGGTTATAGGGCTCCTTATATGATGAAAACAAGCGAACTTTTTGAATTTGAAATGGATTTGTTTGAAATTCCAAAAATGAGTTATGAAGAAGCATTTGACTTAATATTGAATCTTCCAGGAGTTGGACCAAAAGTAGCTGATTGTATCCTTCTATATGGATTCGGATTTAAAGAAGCTTTTCCTTCTGATGTCTGGATAAAAAGAATAATATCTCACCTATACTTCAATGGAGAGGATATATCAGTTCCTAAAGTTCGTGAGTTTGGAATGGAAAAATTTGGAGATTATGCAGGATATGTGCAATTGTATTTATTCCATTATGCTCGTAAATCTGGATTAATGAAAAAATTGAAATAATTATTACAATCTTGGATAAAATTCAATTTTTTAATGAATAAAAAAGAGAATAAAAAATAAATTTGTTATTTAAATTTCTTTTGATATAATTAATTTTTAATATATTTTTAATGAATAATAAGAATAATAATTGAGGTTTTTTAATGAATAATAAGAATAATAATTGAGGTTTTTTAATGAATAATAAGAATAATAATTGAGGTTTTTTAATGAATAATAAGAATAATAATTGAGGTTACTAATAAAGTAATGTTAGAGGATTTAACCTGTAACAGTTACTTTTGTCATTTTATCTCCTGGTTTTATGGAGTTTACAGTATCCATTCCATTTATTACTTTTCCAAAGACAGTATGAACACCATCTAAATGAGGTTGAGGAGAATGAGTTATAAAAAACTGACTTCCTCCAGTGTCTTTACCTGCATGAGCCATTGAAAGAGCACCAGTGCCATGTTTATTATCGTTTATTTCACATTTTATTTGATATCCAGGACCACCTGTTCCATTACCTTTTGGACATCCACCTTGGATAACAAAATCCTCAAGAACTCTGTGAAAAGTTAATCCATCATAAAATCCTTCTTTAGCTAACTTCTCAAAATTAGCCACAGTATTAGGAGCATCTTTTTCAAATAATTCTAATTCTATATTTCCTTTTTCAGTTTCAATAATAGCTTTCTTCATAAATATCACCTTAAAGTTTCAGTAATTAATAGATTGATTTTAGTTATATATTTAATTTATGTATATTATGATTATTATTAATTTATTTTTAATTTTTTATTATTTTTCGAAATTGCTATTATAATTAATTATTTCAATTTATTCTTCTTTTATTTTTAATTATTTATTATCTTTCTAAATAGCTATTTTGATATTATTATTAAAATTCTTCAAAAATTAAAATAGTAAGTATATAAATGATTATAAACAAAATTATTTTATTCAATATTTGAATATTAAGATTTGCTATCATTAGCTATTTTTAGATTTTTTTAAAACTTCTTAACGATTAAAGGTTTTAATTTATTAATTATTAATTTAAGGAGAAATAAACATGAATAATAAGGAAATAATTGATTCATATCCACAGTATATAATGAATACTTATGGGCGACAACCAATAGCTTTATCCCATGGAAAAGGAACTAAAGTATGGGATGTAAATGGAAAAGAATATTTAGATCTATTTGCAGGATTTGCTGTAAATAACATTGGACATTCTCATCCAAGAGTGGCTGAAGCAATAGCTAAACAAGGAAAAATTATGATTCATTGTTCTAATGCATATTATACTGAGGAACAATTGAAATTAGCTAAACTTCTAACTGAAATCTCTTCTCATGATAAGGTATTTTTTGGAAATAGTGGTGCTGAAGCTAATGAAGCAGCTATAAAACTAGCTCGAAAATATACTGGTAAAGGAGAAATAATAGCTACTGAAAATTCTTTTCATGGGCGGACATTAGCCACAGTTACAGCAACAGGTCAGGATAAATATAAATTACCATTTAAACCACTCCCCCCTGGATTTAAACACGTTTCTTATGGCGATTCTGATGCAATAGCTGATGCTATAGGTGATAAAACAGCAGCTGTAATGCTTGAGCCTATTCAAGGTGAAGGTGGAGTCAGAATCCCTTCAATTGAATATTTAAAAGAAGTTGAAACTATATGTAGGGATAAAGGAGTACTTTTGATTATTGATGAAGTTCAAACAGGTTTTGGTAGATGTGGGGTCATGTTCGCCTCTGAAATATCAGATGTAAAACCAGATATAACTACTACGGCTAAAGCAATAGCTGGAGGATTTCCTATGGGTGCGATGCTGGTCACTGGTGATGTAGCTACTGGATTTGAACCAGGAGATCACGGATCTACTTTTGGTGGAAGTCCACTTGCCTGTTCTGCAGCCATAGCTTCAATTAATGTGATAATAGATGAAAAGTTAGTTGAAAATTCAAAGACAATTGGAAAATATTTTAAAAATGGGCTAAATAAATTAAAAGATAAATATGACTTCATTGTAGATGTTCGTGGTCATGGATTAATGTTAGGTCTTGAATTATCCATGGAAGGGGCAAAAATTGTGGATGACCTTCGAGAAAAAGGATTTTTAATCAACTGCACTGCAGAAAAAGTTTTACGTTTTGTTCCACCATTGATTTTGACAAAAGAAGAGATTAATACATTTTTAATAGCTTTAGATGAAACATTTTCTAATATTTAATATTTTAGATTATCTATAAGCATATTGTGGTGAAACAAATTAATTTTTATCTATATTAGTTTTATCTATATTAGTTTTTATCTATATTAGTTTTTATCTATATTAGTTTTTATTTCTATTTTAAGAAGCAGTGTATATTTCCATTTCAATAGAATCAAAATTAGCTATAGATAGTAACTATTCAATTGTCATTTGTTTCTTTTTTTAGATATGACTTTTATAATTTCTTTTCCCTTTTCTGTAGTTTTGTATAATCTTCCTTTTTTAGTTTCTTCATTCATACACTCTACAAGTTCTTCTTTCTTTAATTCTTTAAGTGCTTTACTTACATGATTAATTCTTATATTTGTCTCTTTAGCTATTTCTGAAGGCATTTTTAATTCCTTATCAATGCTTAGTAATACATTAGTTCTATATTTTGATACTTTCACATATGCTATTGATTTTATAAGTTCCTTTCTCATAATATAGAATTATTACTAGTTTATATATTTGTTAGTATATTATAATACTATTTTTAATATATTTTTAATATATTTTAATTACTATATTACTATAATATCAATTTTAATGATATACTACAATTACTATTCTTACAAAATGGTTTAATGTAATATTAATAGCTATTTTAATACTTTACTTTTCCATACTACATTATTATATTTTGATATAATTTTTAATATTTTTTTAGTATAATTTAAATACTAGTTTAGTACAATATTAAAATTAAGTATTATGTATTCTAATTATACTTAATATTTAATATTGAAAATATAATTTGAAATTTATTAAATAACGTTATTGTATTGGGGGTATAATAACTAAATTGAGGATAATTGATCAGAAGATTATTATTCAATTATCCTCCTAATTTTTAGAGATTTCAGTCAACCATTCAGAAAAAGAATATGCAAATATTCATGTACATCGTTTATTACATGTTTTCGATCTTTATAGATAAAAGGCATTATTAATAATTTTATTTTATGGTGAAAATAAGTATTTATAATTCATAATTTTTTTCAATTAATAGCTTTTTAAACCAACCTGATAAATTTAATTCTTTAATTTCGTCCATATTTGCCCATTTCCAGTCAATATGTTCGTCACTTATCTTAAATTCACCAGATATAAATTCAACATTCATGACTAGAGCTACTGTTCTTTTATGTGGAAAATCTTCTTGAACAGCTCCTATCGAATCAGCTATTTTTATTTTTAAATTTGTTTCCTCCTTAAATTCCCTAATCAATGCTTTATCAAAGTTTTCTCCAGGGTCTACTTTACCTCCTACCAGCTCCCAACGATTAGGATTTGTTCTGGAGTTAGGATGTCTTTTTAAAATTAGAATTTTGTTTTGTCTTTTTAATAGTCCTCGCATTGTTAATCCATATGGAATATCCATCAAATCACCCTTTAATTTCATTCTCTTTTAAATTGTCTTTAAACAAAAAACCCTATAAATTTATAAGTCATTAGAAATAAACAGTTTTATTCAGATGTTAGAACTAGTCATTTGTTCATTAAGATTACCAAGTATAATATAGGTTTCATAAGATATAAACCTTTATAAAATAGAAATAACAATATTAATAAATGGTAAGAGGCATATGTCTTCATAGCTATCTAATAAGCTAGCTACTTACTTTTTATTTTTATCAATATTTAACTAATATCTTCCAATAGCATTTTATCATTTTTTTATTACTTTTGTCCTTTTTTATTACTTTATTAAGAAATTACACCTTTTTAAGGGAATTTTTCTATTTTCATATAAATATTTTATCTGAAACTTTTTTTATTATTATTTTTATCATAATTTGATATTTATGGTGATTTATAATCTTTTATCATTATTATTCTATAATTTTATATAATAAAAAATAGATATATTTAATGTTAACTTATTTTTTATTTTCATGGAGGAGCAAAATGGATTTAAATCTAAAAATAAACGAGAAAGATCATGTTGATATTGGTGGTGCTGATGCTAATGATCTTGTTGAGGAGTATGGAACTCCTTTATATGTAATTGATGAGAAAAGAATCAGAGATAATTATAACAGAGTATTCAGTGCTTTCACTAAGTATTATAATGATTTTAAAATACTTTATGCATGTAAAGCTAACACTAATTTGTCTGTAATGAGAATTCTTGAGCAAGAAGGTAGTTATATTGACGCAGTTTCTCCTGGTGAAGTTTACACTTCTATTGAAGCAGGATTTTCTCCAGATAGGATATTGTTCACTGGTAACAATGTCACTAATGAAGAACTATCATATGTTGATGAAACAGGTGTTCTGATAAATCTGGATTCTATTTCTCAGCTTAAACGTTTGTCTAAATTAGTAGACCCTGAAGAATACAAGATATCATTTAGAGTTAATCCAATGGTTGGAGCAGGACACCATGAGCATTGTATCACTGGTGGTGTAATGAGTAAATTTGGTATCATGGAAAGTGAAGCTGCCGAAGTTTATAAAATGGCTAAAAATATGGGATTTAATCCTGTAGGTATGCATACTCATATAGGTTCTGGAATATTGGATCCTGAACCATTTAAATTGGCTACTGAAACTTTAATGAACATAGCTGGAGATGTAGCTCAAAATGCAGATGTAGATTTCGAATTCTTAGATCTTGGTGGGGGCCTTGGAATCCCATACGAACCTCAAGAAAATATCCTTGACATCAATAAATTTGCAAATGAGATTACAGGAATATTTAAAGGTAAATTAGACGAATATGGTATGGGTAAACCATCTATGTACATTGAACCTGGAAGATATCTTGTTGGAGACGCTGCTTATTTATTAACTAAAGTTAATACCGTAAAACAAAGTTATAGAAAATTTGTTGGTGTTGATGCAGGTTTTAACACTCTTCTTAGGCCTTCAATGTATGGTTCTTATCATCATATAGTGGTAGCTAATAAAGCAAATGAAGAAGCAATTGAAGAAATAGATGTAGCAGGTAATATTTGTGAATCTGGAGATCTATTTGCAAGAGATAGGCCACTTCCAAAGATAGAAGAAGGAGATCTCTTAGCTATTATGAATGCTGGTGCATATGCATTTTCAATGTCTTCTCAGTATAATTCAAGACCCAGAACAGCCGAAATTTTAGTTAATAATGGTGATTCTGAAATTATAAGGGAAAGAGAGACTTTCAATGATTTATTTAATAAACAAATAATTCCAGAAAGATTGAAAAAATAGCTAAAGTGTGTATGATTTAATTAGGGTTTAGTTAGAGTTTTATTTAGGGTTTATTTAGTATTTATTTAGATTCTACTTAGGGTTTATTTAGTATTTATTTAGATTCTACTTAGGGTTTATTTAGTATTTATTTAGATTCTACTTAGGGTTTATTTAGTATTTATTTAGATTCTACTTAGGGTTTATTTAGTATTTATTTAGATTCTACTTAGGCTTATTTTACATAATTAATATAAATTTAAAGGATTAAAATTTTATAAATGTAGGTTTATGAGAATGAATTTAGAAGGACTAAAATTTTCAAAAATGCATGGTCTTGGGAATGATTATGTTGTTATTGATGAAAGTAAAGAAGAACTAATAGCTGAAAATGAAAAAACAGATTTTTCCATTGAGGTTTGCACAAAAGGATTTTCTATAGGTGCAGATGGTGTCATATTTATAACTCCTTCTTCTGGTGAAGGAGAAGAAAAGGGAGACATACGTTTTAGAATTTTCAATGCAGATGGTAGTGAAGCTGAGATGTGTGGAAATGGAATTAGGTGCTTTTCTAAGTTTATCTATGATTATAACATCATAAAAAAAGATATTATTAAAGTTGAAACTCTCGGTGGAATTAAAACTGTAGAAATTACAGCTGAAAATGGATTATCTAAGCTATTCCGAGTGGATATGGGATTATCAACTTTTAAAACAAAAAATATCCCAATGATAGCTGAAGTAGATGAATTTTTGGAAAAAGATCTAATAGTCAATGGTGAGGCAATAGCTATGACAACAGTTAATGTTGGAAATCCTCATGCAGTTATTTTCACTGAAAATACTGAAGATATTGATTTAGATAATTATGGTCCAGCTATTGAAAACCATGAGGCATTTCCAGAGAGAATAAATGTTCACTTTGTTGAGATAATTTCTAAAAATGAGATTGTAATGCTAACATGGGAAAGAGGAGCAGGTTATACTCATGCTTGTGGAACTGGAGCTACTTCCTGTGTATTAGCTGGAAATAAATTAGGAGTTTTAGATAACAAAGTTTTAGTTCATCTTCCTGGAGGAGATCTAGAAATAGAAGTCTATGAAAAGGAAAATGAGTTAGGAGCATTCATGAAAGGAGATGCTAAATTAGTTTTCAATGGAGAAATGATTTAATTTTTTTTTAAAATTATTATCCTTTTTTTTAAAATTATTATCCTTTTTTTTAAAATTATTATCTATTTTTATAATTCATTTGTTTTTATCATTAAAAATCATTTCGTGTACATGAAAATCATTTCTTTTATAGCACTAGAAATTAAATTTTAAAATAATAATTTTAGTAGAGATATCTTTTATAGCACTAGAAATTAAATTTGAAAATAATAATTTTAGTAGAGATATCTAAAATATATTTAATAATTTAATAACTATATAATTAAATTATCTAAAATATATATCTAAATATATCTTTATATATTTTTAATATTCCCAATTTTTAATTTTATCGTTATATTTTTCAGATTAATATTTTTTAATAATATTAATCATAACTCATTTAATTATTTCTAACCACTTTTATATCGTCACCTATCTAAAACACCTGTTATCAATACTATCTCTTCAAAGAAAAATCTTTCTTTAGCTGTTATTTCTGTTTTAAATCCAAGTTCTCTTAATTTAGAAATAGTTTCTTCTATGTTAGATAAAGAAGACTGAATCAGTTGCACTTTTCCTCCCTCATTTAAGTAACTTTTCACTTCATTTAAGAAAGGATTTATAACTTTTCTTCCATCTAATCCACCGTCAAATGCATAATTTAAATTGTCTTCTAAAATTTCACATTCCTCAGTTGGTAGATATGGGAGATTAAATAGAATTACATCAAATTTCATATTTTGCACTGGTTCAAATAGATCTCCAAATAGAAGAGTGATATTTCCTACATCATTAGCCTTAATGTTTTTTTCAGCTAATTCTAATGCATCAAAATTAATATCAGTAGCTATTACTTTTTTAGCTAATTTAGAAGCGGAAATAGCTATTATTCCAGTCCCAGTCCCTATTTCTAAGACAATATCATCAGGTTCTATAATAAGATTTTCAGATAGAAGAAAACTGTCATCAGAGGGTTCATATACGTTATTATTTGTTTCAATTTCAAACTCTCCCATTTTCATGCATATTTCTCCTTTTTAAGTTCTTATTTGATAGTTTAATTCATATTTTGGTTTTATTGGTGTTTTTTAGTTATTTTTTTATTTTCTTAATAATTATTTTTTATTTTTATTATTTAATTCTTATTATCTAACAATTGCCTTTAAGATTTTAGTTAAGGATAAGATTTCTTTGGGAGCCATAGTTATAGTTCTTCTACTTAAAAAAGCTTCTAAATCTGGTTCTACTTTAACAAGATTATTTAATAAACTTTTTAATTCTTTTTTGTCAGAATATCCAATTTCATGGCGAGAATCAATCAATGCATTTCTAATTTTCTTGTTTTTATGTTGAAATAATGCTTTGCATATTTTTTTGTATTGATTGTTTATGATATCTAAATCAATAGGTATGTTCTTTGGAGTGAGTTTGATGACAGTGGAATCTATTTTTGGTTTTGGAATAAATGATTCTGGAGATACATCATCTAAAAATTCGAAATTTCCTTTAAAATATAACATAGCACTTAATCTTGAATAGTCTTTAGTATTTAGTTTAACTTTCATTCGTCTAGCAAATTCTTTTTGATACATTAAAATAGCTAAATCAAAATCATATTCTAAAAATTTAAAAGTTATTGGGGAAGAAATTTGATAAGGAAGATTAGATATTATTTTATTGAATTTTGGGAAGTCTATTTTTACTGCATCCCCATGAATTAATTCTACATTTTGAATATTTTCATTATCTAATCTTTTTTTTAAAATATTAAAAATATTTAGATCTTGTTCAATAGCTATTACTTTTTTAGCCTTTTTAGCTAATTCTATAGTTAGTGTCCCTATTCCTGGACCAATTTCAAGAACAATGTCATCTTTATTCAATTCTCCAAAACTAATGATTTTTTTTCTTTTAAAATCATCGATAAGATAGTTTTGTCCTAATTTTTTATTAAGATGAATACCATTTTCTTGAAGAATCTCTTTTGTTTCTTTAGCTAAGGAATAGCTATTTGTAACAAATTTCAAAAAATCACTTTAAATATTTTCTTTTATTAATAAAAATCAGTATGAATAATTTTAACTTAAGCTAATGATATTATAATTAATAATAGTATAATTACTACTAGTGTAATTAATATTATTACAAATAATTAATTATAAGAATTTATAGGAATAATATTATACTATAAGAACTTATAATAATAATAATAATCTAATTATAATAATTTATAGGAATAATATAATTGTTATCTTTCAATCACTAATATTGTAATTATTATTGTTAGAAATAATTAATTATAAGAATAGTAATAAAATCAATTTAACAAAAATTTGAATAAATCATAGAGTTTAAACTTAATAATTGATTTAAGTTTAAACTATTAGATAAAAGCTTTAAACTTTATATTTTAAGTATATGCATTGTTTAAATAGATAACTAGATATTTTACTAGTTTAATCTCTTCTTCTATTTCTTTGGTTTCTAGGATGTCGAGAATCTGATCTTCTTCTTTGACCTTGAGTAAAAATTCTGTATTTATTTTTTCCTCTTTTTTCTTGTGTTGTATCTAATTCTTGTCTAATTCGTTTTGCTAGAGTGTTTACAGGATCTGATAATAATGGGACTCTTTCTTTTATGTCTGCAAAGCTATCAAATGGTTTTTCTTCCCTAGCCTTAATGATATCCCACATAAGCTTTTTACCAATTCCTGGTAATAGCTCTAATTTGTTCAAACGTGTACTCAATGGACCTGCTTCATTGAAAAATTGAACATATTTATTTTCATGGGCTATGATTATTTCGCTAATGACATAATCAATTTCAACTCTACTTGTTGCAGTTAAATTTTCAAAATCAAGTTTACCTTTAACTCTATTGATTTTATCTCTTTTTCCTGCACCTATATAAACATTTTCATGAATTTCTAAATTACTATCCTCTTTTGGGGTTAATTCCAATAAAGTGAAATTTTCAGTCCCAATAGCCTGAGCAATAGGCTTTCTTTTAAAAGTAGACATATTTTCATTCACATAACCTAAGGGCAAATAGTCTAATATAACTGCATTGTCTTCCATTTAATCACAACATAAAGTAAAATTTTTTAACAATCTTATATGCAATAGATAGTTTCATTAATAATATATTATTTTATTTGTTTATCTTATTTTTTTCTTATTATTTATTAGTAGTATCTATTCTAATACATATAATATTTGTTTTATAGCTACTTTCTAAAATATGTCAAAAATAATATTTTCTAGATTTAAGAAATCATTTCTGATTTTTATGATTATTCAATTAGTAAAAATAGCTAAAAAACAAGTAATTTCTTCAAATAATGATCTAAACTATATTAATTTATATTTTCATAATTTTTAAATGATTTTTGATTAATATTTTTGAGGATGTAAAAAATTGGGGGTTTTTAGATTTTTTCATGATTTTTTTCATGAAATTGTGTTCTGTTTTAGAGTTGGAATTTCATTTTGATGAGTTTTTCATAGATAATGTATATTTTATTTCGTGAAAAACTTGTTAATATTTCGTTAAATTTGTATAATAGGTGTGGATAATGATTATGGTATGAAAATAAAATTAATTGCCATTGATATTAATATATGTTCTATAGATTATAATCTTTTCGATTTTTTTTTGAGCTATTGTGTCTTGGTGTTTTTGTGGAGCAGTGGCTTATTAGTCTGTAGTTAGATTCTGATGAGTATTCTTTTTTTTGGGGATTGGTGTAATTATTTAAATATCGGTATAACACTTTTTTTGTCTTCTTTTTAAGTATATATTAAATGGTAGGATTATTGCTATTGTGCTGTAGTATATTATTATTCTTTATAATAGAAGAATAGATGGAAATTCCGATGAGGGATTAGATAGCTTATTTTTATGAAAAAGATAATTTTATGCGTTTAATTTTTGTATGAATAGTTTTGAGTTCTTTAAATGTTTAGGGGGGGGGGGGGTAATCTATGAAATTAGTTCTGGTTTGTGGTTTCTTTTTGTTTTTGTATTGAAGTGTGTAGAAGGGATATCTTTATATATGGGTAATTACTATAGGTATGTTTGTCCAGTAATTAAAAGTTAATAGTTTAATAGTATACTAATTGTTTTTTCATGAACTAACAAGTTTTTTTCATTGTTTCATGAATCAATAACTTTAGTAGAATTATTAAATATTTTTTATATTAATAAGCTGGCAATTGTAATGAACATTAATTTAAGAAAAAACATGGTTCGATATATAAAAAAAAGTAACAATTTAATGTTCAAAAAAGAGGTGAAAGATATTATGAGTAAAAATAAAAAAATAATAAAAAGGGAGTGTCTCATAAGTCACTTTTCTAGAAATTTTCATGAAATCACTTTCCATAAAAATCATTTAAATATTAGATAGTTGATAAAATATGTATTAATAGCTATAATAAATTAATTGTTTTATTTAATTTAATTTTTAAAGAAATTTATATTATTTTAAGTTTAATTTATAGATTTTTTAAATATTATTTTTAATAAATAAAATAATATAGGTAGTTATATAATACTTAAAGATTTTAAATGAGGAATATTTTTATTAAATTTTTTAAAAGTCTTACTTATGAGACACTATCAAAAAATTGATTTAGTGATTATTCGCTATTTTTTAACTTACAATTATTAATAATATATAAAATAATGAAAAAAGGAGATGAGAAAATAAAAAATTATAAAAAAACAATGCTAAAAACGAGCATACTAATAGCTACTATTTTATTACTAGCTATTAGCTTAAACTCTGGCTTTGCAACTACTGTAAACATTGATAATTCAACAGATGTTGGAGGAATCAAAGAAGGACTAATCAATTCAACAGATACTACAGGTAATATCATAAATTTAGCTATTGGAAACTACACAGGAGATAACAATACAAACTTAGCTATTGACAAAAATGTAACAATACAAGGAAACGGACCTACTGATAAGATAGTAATCGACGCACAAGGACGAAATATCAGAATATTCACCATAGGCAATAATGTGAATGTGACTTTCATAAATATAACATTCACAAATGGAAATGTTACAGGGGATGGTGGAGCAATATACAATAACCACGCTACAACAACGATGACTTTCATCAACTGCACATTCACAAACAACACCGCAAGTGGTTATGGTGGTGTTATCTACAATAGTGGTGTTAATATGAGTGTTAGTGGTTCTAATTTCATTAACAACACTGTAGGTAATCGGGCTGGTGCTATCTACAATTTTGGTACTAATGTGAGCGTTAGTGGTTCTAGTTTCATTAACAACACTGCAATTCGAGGTGGTGCTATCTACAATTTTGGTGCTAATATGAGTGTTAGTAGTTCTAATTTCACTAATAACACTGGCACTAGTTATGGTGGTGCTATCTACGATAATGGTGGTGTTAATATGAGTGTTAGTGGTTCTAGTTTCATTAACAACACTGCAAGTGGTGGTGGTGCTATCTACACTACTGGTGGTACTAGTGCTAATATGGGTGTTAGTGGTTCTAGTTTCATTAACAAC
>NZ_LWMW01000105.1 GCF_001639285.1 Methanobrevibacter cuticularis
CCATCCACACCAAGAAACAAAAATCCACTAGCAAACAAATACCCATACAACAATAGAAAAAATTTTTAAAGAAAAATAAACAAACCAAGAATAATAAAAAGAAAAAAACCTAAAGTTGACAGAGTTGATTGAATATGCAAAAATTTAAAAACTTCAAAAACAAAGATATAAGCTATCAACTAGATATTTTCTCAAAGTTTTTTAAAAAATAAACACACAAATAAATATTAAAAGAAATATAAATGTATAATCTAAGCTAAATCACCAAAAATATTATAAATCCCATCATTTAAGATAAAACAGTATTTTGAATAATAAAATAAGCATATTAACAGTTTCATGATATTAAAAACTAACTTAAAATTTATGGAGGTTTTAAGATTTCTAAAGATCAAATGCCAGAAAATCCAAATGAAAACATTGAATATGATGAGAATAATTTAAGGACAATCTACCTAGCAGGGGGCTGTTTTTGGGGAATTGAGGCATATATGTCTAGACTTTTAGGAATAGCTGAAACAGTTGTAGGTTATGGGAATGGAGAAACAACTAACCCTAGTTATGAAGAAGTTTGTAATTTAGACACTGGGCATGCTGAAACAGTGAAAATCAAGTATGATCCTAATATAATTTCACTTACAAAGATATTAGAAGAATTTTTTAAAATAATAGATCCAACTTCTTTGAATCGCCAAGGTGGTGATATTGGAACACAATATAGAACAGGAATCTATTATTCTGATTCAGAAGATTTAGTTACTATAACTAAAGCTATTGAGAATGAACAAAAAAAGCATAAGTCCACTGTTGTCACAGAAGTAGAACCTATTGAAACTTTTTTTGAAGCAGAAAATTATCATCAAAAATATTTAGAAAAAAATCCTAGAGGATATTGTCATATAGATTTAAGTTTGTTACCTGAAGATATTTTAGAAATTGAAGATTCAAGTACAGAATTAATTGATGATTATGACTTTTATGACTGTAATTATAAAAATTTCACTCCAGAAGAAAAAGAAGCTAAACTAAAAGAATTAAAACCTATAGAATTCAATGTTACTCAGAAAAATGCAACTGAACCTCCATTTACAGGAGAATACAATGATTTTAATGAAGAGGGGCTTTATGTGGATGTGGTCAGTGGTGAACCATTGTTTACTTCATTAGATAAATTTGATTCTGAGTGTGGTTGGCCTTCATTTACAAAACCAATAGCTAGTAAGAATATAATAGAAAGTGAAGATAATTCTCATGGAATGACAAGAACTGAATTAAAGAGTAGCGTAGCTAAGTCTCATTTAGGGCATGTTTTTGATGATGGCCCAAAAAAACAGGGTGGACAAAGATATTGTATAAATTCAGCTGCTTTAAGATTTATTCCAGTATCCAAACTTGAAAAGGAAGGATATGTAGAATATATTGACGTATTTAAAAATAAAAAATAGACAATATGTTGTTATCATTTTATATCATATTTTCATGTTATCTTTTCATGTTTATTTTTTATATCTGAATCTTCAATTACAAATAATTCTAAAATTCCAAAACTTCTAGATGATACATATTAGTGAAAATCATTATTAACTTTAAAGAAAAAATAATAATAAGAGAGTGTCTCATAATTAAGATTTTTAAAAAATTTAATAAAAATATTCCTTATTTAAAATCTTTAAATATTATATAAATACTCATATTATTTTATTTATTAAAAATAATACTTAAAAAATCTATAATTTAAATTTAAAAAATATAAATTCTTTTAAAATTGAATTAAATAAAATAATTAATTTATTATAGCTATTAATACATATTTTATCAACTATTTAATATTTAAATGATTTTTATGGAAACTAATTTCATAAAAATTTCTAAAAAAGTGACTTATGAGACACTCCCAATTTTTTATTTTATATTTATCCTAAAGAAATATTCTTTAAGAAAATATTCTTTTAAATTATGAATAAAACAAAATCTTTAAATTAAAGAATAGACATAAAATTTCATGTTGAAAATTTAATTGATATTTTCATGACATGTAATCATGTTATATTTATTCATAATATTAAATTATAAATGAATCTTAAATGATTATAATAAAAAATTTTATTTTCTAAAAATTAATAGGTATTGGAGGTGATTTTAGTATGGCAAAAGTAAAAGGAACTAATAAAAGAACAAGACCTAAAGCTCATTATAGAAAACCTGGAAGTAAAAGGGGAAGAGGAGTTAAGAGGACGTAAATATTTAATAACTAAATTCAATAGCCAAATAATTTCTTGAATTTAATGATTAATTGAATTAAATATTAATTAATCATTATCAAATTAATTATTAACCTCTTGGATTGATAAAGTTAACAATAAGATCATATTTAATTTATTTCTATGTTAAAATTATAAAATAGCTAAATTGTAGTTGTATTACAGTTGGATATTAAAATTAGATTTTTTAATTTGTAGTTGTATTACAGTTGGATATTAAAATTAGATTTTTTAATTTGTAGTTGTATTACAGTTGGATATTAAAATTAGATTTTTAAATGTATTTAATAGAGATGATTCTTCATGGAATTTTTTGATGTTATTAAAAATAGATATAGTGTAAGAGGATATAATCAAGATCCAGTTGAAAAGGAAAAATTAGATAAGGTTTTAGAAGCGGGTCGTCTAGCTCCTACTGGTGTAAATTCACAAGCATTTAAGATATTTGTAATTGACACTAAGAAACATAAAGAATCTTTGCTGAAGATTTATCCTAAGCCTTGGTTTGTGGAAGCTCCAATAGTTTTGTGTGTGGCTATGGCTCCAAGTAATACATGGGTTAGGCCATGGGATGGGAAAAATATTAGTGAAATAGATGGTGCTATTGTCATGGATCATATGATCCTAGCAGCCACTGATTTGGGTCTTGGAACTTGTTATATTGGTGCTTTTAAAAAATACGCTGCCGTTGACTTTCTTGAGCTTGAGGAAGAATATGAACCACTTTTATTCACTCCTCTTGGATATCCTAACAATGAAAGTAGTGGGCCTGGAAGGAAAACTATTGATGAATTAGTTGTTTATAAATAGCTAAGTGCCTCTTATTATAATTCATAATTTACAATTCACAATTTTACAAATTTTCCTTCACAATTTTTTTTATTTGATATTGATTTTAATGGTTAATATGCATTTCTATAATTAATAATTTCTATAATTAATAAATATGAATATATTTCTATAATGATTGTATATTTGAAAACTTATTTTTACTAGTTTAAGCTTGATTAATATGAAAAAACCAACAGTTTTGAAAGCAGAAACTTATGATGACATGGAGTCAATAGCTGAACCTTTCCTAGATAATGGTTATAAGATATTATCAGTAGATAAAGCTCATTTAATAGCTAGAAAAAGAAACTATGGGAATCGCTACGTTCATATACTATTTTTAGTTTTGATATTATTTGTAATTGAATACAATTCTTGGCTTATTTATGTTACCTGCTTTCTATATATAATTTATTTCACTTATTATATATTTAGAAAATCAGAAATTCTTCTTGTTACTACAGAAACTAATGATAAAGAGGGAAATCCTGTTGAATTCGACGATATTAATAATTTATCTATTTAAATATAGAAAATAGACATGATTACTTTTTATCGTATTTAGATAATTTTAGATAAGATTGCATCTTATTGTGTTTAGATAATTTTATTTTCAAAAAATATTAATTATCATAAATCTATAAAAAGTGGAGTTTAGGATAAATGAAGATTTTTAAAGAATTAATGGCCATTAAAACCACTGAAAGGTTTGAAATTGTTGATATTACTGATAAAATTAATAATATAATATTAAATAATCATATAAAGTTAGGAATAGCTAACATTTTTTCAAAACATTCAACAGCAGCTATTATAATTAATGAAAATGATTCAGGACTTTTAAAAGACATGAAAAACATATTAAAAAATGTTGTATCAGATGAAAATAGCTATTTTCATGATATCATTGATAACAATGCAGATTCACATTTAAGAGCAATGTTTTTAGGTTCAAGTGAATCAATTCCTATTGAAAATCAAAAATTGAATTTAGGAACATGGCAGTCAGTATTTTTCATAGATTTGGATGGTCCTAGAAACCGAGTAGTTGGAATAATGATTATTGGGGAATAATAATCCATTGAGCTTGTTTAAGAATGTTATTTTAAATTAGTATTTTTGATTCTATTTTCTATTAGTTTATAGTAATTATTAGTAATTAAGTAATAATTATTAGTAATTAATTAATAATTATTATCAATTAACTAGTAATTATTAGCAATTAATTAATAATTATTAATAATTAGCTATCAATTATTAGCAATTAAGTAGTACTTATTAGCACTTAATTAGTATTTATTAGTAATTATTATTTTTATTATAATTTTCTTAATTCATTAAGGAAATCTTATATATTAATTATATAAATATAGAATACTATAATTGATTATAAATATTATTTTTATAATTAATTTTAATTATTAAAAATTTATTATTAATATATATTGGGGAAAATTCATGAATTTCAATAGAACAGAACAATTTGCAGTTATTTTTGCTTTTATATTTGTATCATGGAGTTTATTGCCTTTGGTTGAAAATGTTCCAATAACTACCATGACAATAGCTAGTAGTGTTGTATTATTTTTAGTAGGAATAGCTTATCCTATTATAATATTTAAACCAGAATGGAGTAAAGCCATCTTACTTTTTGAAGGAATAATCTTTTTAATAATCGGATTAATGTATTTAAATTTTCCAGTAAATATCATATATATGGTGCTGGGCCTTATTTTAGTTGTAGTATCTCTTATGGCTTATGCTAATAGACTCCCTGGAAGATTATTTTCGAGAACAAGGAAGTTTTAATAAGTTAATTAGTATGGATCATGAGGTCTTAGCTATTTGATTATTTGATTTCATGAAAATGATAAAATTTTTCCTTTAGCTATTTTAAATTTAATAGCTTTAATGTTGGTAACAGTTGCACTTCCAGATATTGCTCTTATTCACATAAATGTGATAGGAACTGTAGATACTTTTGGATCTAAGTGGCATATTCCATTTTTAGGGATATGTCAATTCTTGTATCAGTGATTTATATCTTCTATTACTATTATACAAATCCAAGTCTAAATAAAAAAAAAACTTGAAGAAAATATTATTTCTGGAATGGGTGTATCATTTATAGTTATTAGTTTGGGTATCCGTAATTTTAGCCTTGGTTAATTCTAAATTTTTGCTCTCTGATGTTATAAGTTTAGTTGCAATGGCTTTAGCTATTTCTTCATGTTTATTGGATATTATTTAGGTTCTATTAAGCTAAATAGACATTTAGGTATAATGCTCTATGGACGTTAAATAATAAAATGGTTTGGGAAAAATACACATCTTAGCCTCTTATTTAGACATTTTACCTGGCTTTATTTTATTTATATTGCAATGGCAGGATTCATTAATAAATCTATAACATATCTATCATTGGATTCTTTATTAGTCTATTTTTAGTGGTTATTGTACTGTAATTTATTCTTATTTTAAATATCAAAGAATTAATTAGTTTAAGCTTTTTTAAGTATTTTCCATTTGATTATTTTATATTTTCTAGTTTTAATGCAGTGTCAAATAATCCTTAATTTAATGGCAGTAACTTCCTTACTAATTCAATAAGGTCATTTTGATTAATTAGTAATGTTATTAGTAATCTTATTAATAGCTATTATTATAATATTTCATAACTATTAATTCTATAATTATTATAACTATTAGTTATGAATATTATTAATAAAAATTAATTTTTGATTATTTATCTTTTATTTAAAGTTGTCTGCAAAAATCAAATAGCAAAAGATATATATAATGCTAAATAAAACTTTCAATACCATGGTGATTAATTATGACAGCGATATCAGAAGCTATCACAAAGATAAAAAAAGCTGAAAATGACGCTGACCAGCTGATTGAGGATTCTAAAATTAAATCATCGGAAATAATAGAAGAATCCAAGATAAAATCCACAGAAAGAGTGGAAGCAGCTAAGGTTTCAGGTTATGAAGAAGCTAAAGATATTATTTTTAATGCAGAAGCAAAAGCAAAAAAAGAAGCTATGTCTATAACAGCTAAGGCTGAGGAAGATGTTGAAAAAATCAAATCTAAATCTATGGCTAATATAGATGAGGCTGCATCGCTTATTGTTAAAAATATTTTGTAGTGTGAGATGAATGTTCCAGACAGCGAGAATGCGTAAACTTAGAATAATATCATTGGATCAATATTCTAATTCTATTGTGCAATCATTGCATGAAGAGGGTATTGTTCAGATTAATGATATTTCAGAACGTATTCAGCAAAATCCCGAATGGGCAAATCTTTTAAAACCTTCAAAAACTCCACCTTTAACAGGTAAACTTTCTTCACTTTTAATGAAAACAACTGGACTATCTGAACTTCTAGGTGATACACTTAGTGGTGAAACTAGTATTAAAGATATGATAAAATCTTTTATATCTCCAGATATTCCAGAAAAAATAGAAGTTGAAGACATTGACGGGGAAAGCCTAATTGTTAAGGCAGAAGATCTACTACATAAAGTAGAATCCCAAACAAAGGTTATAGAAGATCAACTAAATGCCTTAAGCAGCAGAAAAAGTGAACTTAGATCAAATGAAAGCTTAGCTAGAGAATTGTCAAATTTTGACATAGATCTGGCTCTTTTAAATGATTCTAATTACACTTCTACTATTGTTGGTCGGATGGATGTTGAATCTAGCGAAAAGTTTAAAAAAGAATCAGTAAATATTACTGATAAATTGTTAATTTTAGAAACAACAGATGACGATAAAATCAATGTGATTATAATTGTTGTTATGTTGAAAGAATTTAAAGAAGATATTTATTCGTTACTTAGAAAATTTGAATTTGAAAAATTTGAAACTGAAGGAATAGAAGGTAAACCAACTGAGATAATTAATTCAGCTGAAGCTGAATTAAAATCTATAGAAGGTAAAGAAGCTCAACTTTCAAATGATTTGAAAGAAGTAGCTGAAAAATGGGATAATGACATAATTGTCCTAAAAGAACAATTAGAAATTGAAAAAGAGAGAAATGAAATATTTTCCACATTTGGAGAAACTGAAAAAACTATCATGTTAGAAGCATGGGTTCCTCTGAAAAAGGTCAATGAAGCTCAAGACATTATAGAATCTTCTTCTGATGGACATTCTGTAGTTGAAGTAGAAGATGTTGGTGAAGATGATCTTGAGGTACCAGTTCTCCAAGATAACCCAAAACTTGTAAAACCATATGAATTCCTTGTAAATATGTATGCTCCACTCAGATATAATGAAGTAGATCCTACGATACTTGTTTTCTTAATATTCCCATTTTTCTTTGGTTTTTGTTTAACAGAATCAGTTTATGGTTTAGTATTTGCTATTATAGGAGTAGTACTTTATAGAGGTATTGGAAAAATTAATGCAACATTTAAAAGCATGGGTGCAATACTTATAGGATCTGGTTTATGGGCAATAATTCTGGGTCTTTTAACTGGTGGTTTTATAGGAGACTTTTTCCCAAGATTCTTAGGTTTTTCTCTCCCAACAGGACTTATTGATCCATTCAAATCTCCTGAAATTATATTAATTATAGCATTAATAGTGGGTCTTGTTCATCTTAACATGGGATTCATTTTAGGTGTTATAAATAATTTTAGATACGATAAAAAGAAAGATGCTTTAGGAGACCAACTAGTTTGGTTTGTCTTAGAAGCTGGAATTGCTTTCTTAGCTTTAGGATTTTTAGTTCCTTCTGTTGGAATTATTGGTATGGGTATTGGAGTAGCTTTGCTTATTTCAACTTTCGTAATATTAATTTATTGTGGAGGAGTTTATGGAATAATGGATATCTTCGGATTCCTAGGAAATTGGTTATCTTATGCCCGTCTTTTAGCTTTGTGTTTATCTACTGGAGGAATAGCTATGACAGTTAATATTTTAACTGAATTGCTTTATACAATGGTTCCAATTCCGATTCTGGCGATAATAATTGCAATTCTCATGTTCTTATTTGGTCATGTTGCAAATTTTGTTCTCCAAGTAGTAGGAGCTTTCATTAATTCACTCCGTTTAAATTATGTAGAATTCTTTTCTCAATTTTATGCTGGTGGAAAAAACCAATTTGAAGCTTTCAATGCAAGGAGAGTATTTACAAGAGTTAAAAAATAATAATTAAATTAATTATTAATATTATAAATATAATACTAAAATAAATATTATATTAAGAATAAATATTATATTAATAAATAAATATTATATTAAAATAAATATTATAAAAAATATATGGTGCAATTTTAGTTATTATAATTCTTATAAAAGTTAACAAAAATTATAATCTATTATAAATAATGTATTATAAAAATTACATATTATGATACATTTAGTAATTATAATGTTATAATGTATTACATGTATTACAAAAAATATAATAAATTATATTGAGAATTAAAAAATAATTATAGATATTTATTAATAGATATAATCATATATAATTAAAAGATATAATCATATATAATTAATAGATATTTATTAATAGATATAATCATATATAATTAAAAGATATAATCATATATAATTAATAGATATTTATTAAAAGATATAATCATATATAATTAAAAGATATAATCATATATAATTAATAAATATAATCATATATAATTAATAGATATTTGTTAAAAATAATCATATATATTAGAAATTTATAAGGAGATAAGTAAAATGGTAGAAATTGCTTTAGGAACTGCTTTAGCAGCTATTGGTGCTGGTGTAGCAATTGGTTTCGCAGGTTTAGGATCTGGTTTAGGTCAAGGTATAGCAGCAGCAGGAAGTGTAGGTGCAGTAGCAGAAGATAAAGATATGTTCGCTCAGGGTATTATTTTCACTGCTTTGCCAGAGACTCAGGCTATTTATGGTTTCTTGATTGCTATATTATTATTAGTATTTTCAGGATTGTTGGGTGGAGGCACTGGTCTTACAACTACAACTGGTCTTGTCGCTATTGGTGTAGGTGCTTCAATTGGTTTTGCAGGTCTTGGATCTGGTATGGGCCAAGGTATAGCAGCTGCTTCATCTGTCGGTTCTGTTGTTGAAAACAGAGACATGTTTGCTCAGGGTATTATTTTCACTGCTTTGCCAGAGACTCAGGCTATTTATGGTTTCTTGATTGCTATATTACTGATGGTATTTGGTGGAATATTGGGTTAATAAAAATACTCAATATTCAAATTATATTTAATGATAATATAGGAAATCAAACATGAGCTCTGGAGCAGACAAAATAGTCTCTAATATTCTCTCTGAAGCTCAGATTAAAGCTGATAAGATTATCCAAGATTCTGAATTAAAAACCCAGTCTATAGAGAATAGTGGTATTACAGAATCAGAATTGGAAAAGAAAAAAATATTGGATGATGCAAATAAGCAATCTAATATGAGATATCAGCAAATAATATCTGAAGCTAAGATGAATTCTAGGAGATTAGAATTAGGGGCTAGAGAAGAAGTAATAGAGGAATCTTTTACAAAAGCCAAAGAAGAACTAAAAAATATGGCTTCAACTTCTGATTCTCAGTATATAACTGCTTTAATTGGAATGATTAAGGAAGCAGCTATTGAAATAGGTGGTGGAGATTTAATTATTCATGTTAAAGACGGAGATAAAGTTAAAATTGAAGGATCTATTAATGAAATAGCAGATGAAGTTAAATCAGAGACAGGTAATGATACAAGATTTGATTTAGGAGAATCTATTAGTACTATCGGCGGAGTTATAATAAAAACTAAAAATGGCGAAATTGAGGTTAATAACACAATCGAATCTCGTATGTCACGATTTAAAAAAGTACTTCGTTCAGAAGTAGCTAATATTTTATTTAAATAGGGGGATGAATTATGGCTGATGAAATTGCTACACTTTTGGCTAATTTTGGACTTTCTGGAGAAGCATTTATAGGATTATTAGTTATTGTGCTTCTTATTATTGGTGCAGTAGTAGTTGTTATTGTAAGCAGACCAGTACTGGATATTTATCCTTACCTCCTTCCTAATGCAAGAGTAAGAGCTAGAAAAGGAAGACTATTTGATGAAAAACAACTTTCTGAAATAATAGAATCCAATGATTTAAATGAGATTACAAATTATCTTAGAGGTTTTCCAGATTATGCAAAATATATGGATGATTACTCTCTGGAAAAGTCATTAGATATTCAACTTGCTGAAACATATGCATTACTTGCAAGAATAGCTCCAGCTGATATTAAAAAAGCCTTCGTTGCATTAGCTAAAAAATCAGATATTAATAATATCAAAAGCTTAATAGCTGCTAAAGAAGCAAATTTAGATAGGGATGCTACTATAAACCTCTTGATACCTTCTGGAAAGTTATATGGTACACTAGAACATTTAGTAGATGTTAATAATGTTGAAGATATTATAACTGGTCTTGACGGTACTGAATATTCTTCTGTTTTAGAAGATGCATTTAATGAATATGAAGAATCTAAAACAATTTTACCCTTAGAAGCTGCTTTAGATAAATATTATTTAGAAAATCTTTTATCTGCAAGAAATGTACCTTCTAATGATAACACAGTTATATTATACTCATATATTGGCTCTCAAGTTGATGTTAGCAATCTAAAAATAATTATTAGAGCAAAAGTTGATGGGTTGAATTATGAAAGTATAAGTCCATATATTATTATAAATGGACATGATATTAAAGAATGGAAATTAAAAGATTTAATGGAGGCAGAAGATGTGCCTAGTCTAATTAATGGATTAGAGGGTACAGATTATGCACAAATTTTAAACGAAACTCTTAATTCATATAATGAAACTGGATCTATAGGGGTATTTGAGAAAGCCTTAGATGAATATCTTGCAGATTATACAAACTCTATCTGTTTAAAAAATCCAATTGGTATTGGTCCTATTATTGGATTTTTGACTAAAAAAGAAAGAGAAATTAAAAATCTTAAAGTTATTGCAAGAGCTAAAAGAGAGAATGAATTTCCAATTGCTGAAATTCAGGAGATGTTGGTATGAGTTCTGTAGCTGTGATTGGAGATATTGATACTGTCACTGGGTTTAAGATTGGTGGAGTTAAAAAAGGGTTTATTGTTGAAAAAGATGAAGATGCTAAAAATGCTCTAAATGAATTAATTGAGACTGATATTTCAATTATAATTATCACAGAGAAAATTGCTGATAATATTAGAGAACATATTAATAAAAAAATTGGTTCTGATGTATTGCCAATGATTATTGAAATACCAGACAAGTTTGGTTCTTCTGATAGGGATGTTGATCCTATGGGAGAACTTATCAAAAGAGTTATTGGGGTAGAGATGGTTAAATGATTACTGAAGGAAATATTATTAAGATTGCAGGGCCTGTTATCGTCGCAGATGGTATGAGAGGAACTCAAATGCATGAAATGGTTAAAGTGGGTGACAACAAGCTTATTGGTGAGATCATTGAGCTTGAAGGTGACACTGCAACTATTCAGGTTTATGAAGAAACAGCAGGTTTGAAACCTGGTGAGACAGTTGAAAGTACTGGTGGGCCACTCTCTGTGGAATTAGGTCCTGGGATCATGGGTTCTATTTTTGATGGAATTCAAAGACCACTTGAGGTTATTAAAGGATTATCTGGTTCTTTTATTGAAAGAGGTGTAAATGTACCTTCTATTGATAAAGAGAAAAAATGGACTTTTGATCCTATAGCTAAAGTAGGAGATGTAGTAAGTGGTGGAGATGTAATTGGTAAAGTTCAAGAAACATCTGCAGTATTACAGAAAATATTGATTCCTCCTACAATTGAAGGAAAAATTGTAAGCATTGTATCTAGTGGAAGTTTTACTGTAGAAGAAGATATTGCTGAAATTGAAACTGATGATGGAATTAAAAAAGTTCAAATGCTTCAAAAGTGGCCTGTAAGAAAAGGTAGACCTTATAAAGAAAAACTTGATCCAGATATACCACTGGTAACTGGGCAAAGAACACAAGATACTTTTTTCCCAGTGGCTAAAGGTGGAACAGCAGCTATACCTGGGCCTTTTGGGTCTGGTAAAACTGTTACACAACAACAATTGGCTAAATGGTCTGATGCAGACATAATTGTTTATGTTGGTTGTGGAGAACGTGGAAATGAAATGACTGAGGTACTTTTAGAGTTTCCAGAGCTTGAAGATCCAAAAACTGGAAATCCTTTGATGGATAGAACAGTTCTCATAGCTAATACTTCTAATATGCCTGTTGCAGCTAGGGAAGCTTGTGTATATACTGGAATTACAATTGCTGAGTATTTCCGTGATCAAGGTTATGATGTAGCACTTATGGCAGATTCTACTTCAAGATGGGCCGAAGCTATGAGAGAAATTTCTGGAAGGCTTGAAGAAATGCCTGGTGAAGAAGGATATCCTGCTTATTTGGCTTCAAGACTTGCTCAGTTCTATGAAAGAGCTGGAAGAGTTACTACTATAGGAAATGAAGATAAAGTTGCATCTGTTTCTGTTATCGGTGCAGTATCTCCTCCTGGGGGGGATTTGTCTGAACCTGTTACACAAAATACCTTACGTATTTGTAAAGTATTTTGGGCTTTAGATGCTTCTCTTGCAGATAAACGTCATTTTCCTTCTATTGATTGGTTACAAAGTTATTCTTTGTATATTGATAGTGTACAAGGTTGGTGGGAAGAAACTGTCGGAAATCAATGGAGAGAAACTCGTGATGAAGCTATGATTTTGCTCCAAAAAGAATCTGAACTTCAAGAAATCGTACAACTTGTTGGTCCAGATGCTTTACCTGACAGTGAACAAATTACATTGGAAACTACTCGTATGATTAGGGAAGATTTCCTACAACAAAATGCTTATGATGATGTAGATACTTATTGTTCTCCTTCTAAACAATATGAAATGTTAAAAACTATTGTTTTATTCCAAAAAGAAGCTACATCTGCCCTTAATCGTGGAGTTGAATCTAAATCTATCATTGATCTTCCAATAAAAGAGGAAATTGGTAGGATGAAATTTGTAGCTGAGGATATATTTCCAGAAAAGGTGAAGGAAATCCAAGCAGATATTGTTAAACAATGTAGCGAGGTGTAAAAATGAATACTAATATTAAAACAAGAGAATACACCACAGTTTCAGAGGTTGCAGGTCCTTTAATGATTGTTGAAGGTGTTGAAGGTGTTGCATATAGTGAGATCGTTGAAATTGAAACACCTAACGGAGAACACAGAAGGGGACAAGTTCTTGAAGTTAGAAAAGATGTAGCTGTTGTTCAAGTTTTTGAAGGAACAAGTGATTTAAATACTAAAACTACTAAAACCAGATTTACAGGCCAAACAGCTAAAATTGGAGTCTCTTTAGACATGATGGGCCGTATATTTGATGGAACTGGTAAACCTATTGATGGTGGTCCAGAAATAATTCCAGAAAAGGAATTAGATATTAATGGAAGCCCAATGAATCCATCTGCTAGAGAATTCCCTGCAGAATTTATTCAAACTGGTATTTCTACTATTGATGGAATGAACACATTGGTAAGAGGTCAGAAGCTTCCTATATTTTCAGGTTCTGGGTTACCACATAATGATTTAGCGGCTCAAATTGCAAGACAAGCTAAGGTTATTTCTGAAGACACTGATTTTGCAGTTATATTTGCTGCAATGGGTATTACTCACGAAGAAGCTAATTTCTTCATGAAAGATTTTGAAAGAACTGGGGCATTAGAGAGAGTTACTGTTTTCATGAACTTAGCAGACGATCCTTCTGTTGAAAGAATCCTTACTCCAAAGGTTGCACTTACTACAGCAGAATATTTAGCTTTTGAGCATGATATGCATGTATTAGTTATTTTAACAGATTTAACTAATTACTGTGAAGCTTTAAGAGAAGTTTCTGCAGCAAGAGATGAAGTACCTGGAAGAAGAGGTTATCCTGGATACATGTACACTGATTTAGCAGGTATATATGAACGTGCAGGACGTATTGCTGGTAAAGAAGGTTCAATAACACAGATGCCTATTTTAGTAATGCCTCAAGATGACATTACTCATCCAATTCCTGATTTGACAGGGTATATTACTGAAGGCCAGATAGTTCTTAGTAGGGAATTACATAGGAAAGGTATTTATCCTCCAGTTGATGTATTACCATCTCTTTCAAGATTAATGAGTGGAGGTATTGGTGAAGGAAAAACTCGTGAGGATCAAAGTGGAGTCTCAGATCAACTTTATTCTGCTTATGCTGAAGGTCGTAATTTAAGAGATTTAGTAGCAGTTGTGGGTGAAGAAGCTCTTACAGAAAGAGATCAAAGTTTCTTAAAATTTGCTGATGAATTTGAAAAACAATTCATTACTCAAGCAAAAGATGAAGATAGAACAATTGAAGAAACATTGGATCTTGGTTGGGAATTACTTGGCTTACTTCCTCAAGCTGAACTTAAACGGGTTAAAGAAGAACATATTGCAAAATATCTTCCTAACAATAAAACAATTATTGAATAATAGTGAATATAATACTATTGTTGAATTAATTGTTAGATACTATTAGAGGATATGTTTTTAGAAGTAATTATTAATAAATTATTAATAAATTATTTTATTTTTTATTAATAAATTCATTTTATTTTTATTTACTTTTAAAAGGAGGTAAAAATGGTGCAAGAGACTATTGAAGGAATTAATCCTACACGAATGGAGCTTTTAAATCTTAAAAATAGGGAAAAACTCGCTGTTAAAGGTCATAGTTTGCTTAAAGAGAAACGTGATGCTCTAATCATGGAGTTCTTTAATATATTAGATAGGGTTAAAGGTTCTCGTGAAAATGTTGAAAGGATCTTACAGGAAGCTTATGATGACTTAACTGCTGCTCAAGTTCGTATGGGTGATTTAGCAGTTCAAAAAGCTGCATTATCTGTTAAAGAGTCTGTTGATGTCAATATAGATTCAAGAAGTATTATGGGAGTTGTTGTTCCTGTTGTTGAGTCAAAAATTGAGTCAAAAACTCTTGTTGATAGGGGATATGGTTTTTCTGACACTTCAGTAAAATTAGATGAGGCTGCTAAAAAATTCGAAGAGGCTATAAAATTAGTTATAGAACTTGGTGAGATAGAAAAAACTATTTATCTTTTAGCCGCTGAAATTGAAGCTACAAAACGTCGTGTTAATGCATTAGAACATATTATGATTCCAAAATTAGAAAACACAGTAAAATCGATTGAAATGAGACTTCAAGAGATGGAACGAGAGACATTTGTACAATTGAAGATGATTAAATCTTCAATACAGTCTAAATCATAGTTGGTGGATAAAATGGTTAGGATTTTACATCCATTTGGTGAAGTCAAAAGAGAAATGGAACACTCAAAGGATGGAAAAATGGATCTCAAAATGGGAGATATTCCAATATTGTCCCGACTTATTGTGGCTGATGAAAACATTACATTAAATGAAGGGACATCTACTTCTATTAAAATTAGAGAAATATATATTCCTGAAAAACATATTGTCTCTATTGGAGCATATGCTGCAAATAAATATGGTCATCCCATAGCAGTCGGTGGAGATACTCATCTTCCATTATCCATGGATAAGAAAGTTAATAGAGCTGCTTTTACAGTATTTCTTGATGGAAAAGTTAAGAAAGGTGATTTACTTGGATTTTTATCTCTATTTCCAGTTGAAATAGTCAATAAAAATTTGGGATAACTTTTTAAATTTCTCTCATTTCTATCATTTATTTTATTCTTTAATTTTATGATTGTTTGATTTTCTATTTATCTAGCTTATCAGCTAATTAATATAATTAATATAACTAATATAATTAATAATTCTCCTATTGATACACCAACTTCATATTAATATGATTAGTCTAAATATCTATCTATTATGATATGCTATCCTAAATTAATATCACTAATGCAATTCCTTAAAAAACATTATTTATTATTAATATTATTATTAATTTTATAATTAATATTAGATAATAATGATTTATTGAATAAGCATGATTATTTTTAATTTTTTTAGAAAAAGAATACTAATATTTTATTAAGTGTGACCATGAAACGTGATCCTATAAAACAATATTTTAAAGATCCTGATAAGAAAGCTAAACTATTCTTCTTCAGTACAATAGCTATGATAACATCCACTATATTAATAACAGTTGGAACTATTCTGTTTATTTTAATATTGGTAGGAATAATTTAGCTATTAATCCATATCTTTCATGATTTTTCATTTTTATTTTTTCATTCAAGACAATTAAACATTAATAAATAATTTAAAAATTTCAATATTTTCAAGTTAAGTTCTTATTTATTTATTTTATATCAAGTTAAGTTCTTATTTATTTATTTTATAAATTTTACTTAAATTATTATTCTAATAAACTACTTTAAGAAATTTATCATTGTAATTCTTAAAAATTAGGAATAAATTATAATATGCTTTCTATTTCTTTTGATATTCTGTTAATTTTCATTCTAGCTTGATCAATAGTTTTTTCATTGGAAACAAGTGTTAACAATGGCTGATCTTTTTCTATTATGACATTATTATAAGGAATATCATAAATATTCATATTATTGTATTTTTCTTTTAATGAATTAATATTATGGTTAAATTTGATTTTTTTAGATGAATAAATAATTTTTTTCATAGAATAGGTTGATGGGCTTGGTATTTTAATTAACTCTCCTTCACAAGCTTTTATATGGGCGTCTAAGAGGTTTATTCCTAAAATTTCTTCAACACATTCATATGTTCCTTGAAATCTTGGATTAACTTCGATGATATATATATTCTCATCCTTAAGGATCATATCTACTCCATTTGATCCAATCAACTTGAAATTAGAGATAATATCTTCTGAAGTAGTATTTAGCTCTTTTATGAGATTTTGGGAATATACATTATTATCTAAAGGAGCTATATTTCCATAATATCTAAAATCGTTAGCACATGATTTATTTTTGATTGATTCAATCTTTTCGTCTTTGTTAAGGTTTCTATTATCTTTCTTTTGATTATTATTGCCATTATTGTTTTTATTGTTTGTGCTATTGTTGTTTTTATGGGCATTATTGTTTTTATTGTTTGTGCTATTGTTGTTTTTATGGGCATTGTTGTTTTTATTGTTTGTGCTATTGTCTTCATTCTCTGCATTATTCTGTAGATGATCATATCTGTTATTGAGATTTTTACTTGTAATAATGGTTTTTGATTCATTTTTTGTTGAAAGTATAGATGAACTGATGTTTTCACCAGATACATATTCTTGAAGTATAAATGGAATATCCAATTCAAATTTTTTTATTTGAGATTCATTTCCCTTATCTAATTTTCTTTCATTAAAATGAAAGTTCATTAAATAATTTAAGAAATTTATACCATACCCTCCAGATCCTTTAAGGGGTTTCACAATAAATTCTTTAGGAAGATATTGATTGCTTATTTCAATAGCTTCAGATATATTATTTAGTCTAAAAGTCAGAGGAACTAGAAATTTGTTCTTTATTTTTTTATAAAATTTAAATTTATCCTCAATATCTGAAACATTTTTATTTCCAATAATTTTCTTTTTATTTTTTTTTAGCTTATTTTTGAAATCGAAATCTGTTGGAGAAATACCTGTAGAAAGGATGATGTTGTCTACTTCATCTATCCAGTCTGAAGATAAACCTAAAATTTTTTTAGGATCGTAATTTTCTTCAAAAAAACCGCATGATTCATGAGGAAGTTGCTCTAGAATATGTCTTTCGCTGTAAGGAACTCTAAAATCTGAAGTTCTAAAATAGCTACAAGAATAAGTTTGATAATTTAATTGAAAAGAAGAATTTACAATAGCTCGGGTATTTATTCCCATAGTAAGTAATTTTTTCATGAGATCACTATTAAATTCATAAAAACTAGTATAACAAAGATGTAATTTACTGCTTTTTTACTTTTCTATTGGCTTTGTTATAGGTTATAAATGTTAAAAATAAATAATTTTTTCATTAAAATTAAAAAATAGTCCCGAGCGGAGTCGAACCGCCGTCTCCGGGTCCAAAGCCTAGAAGGATTACCACTACCCTACGGGACTAATTGAATAAAAAATACTCAACATTTCTATTGTTTGAGTGAACTAATATTTAAAGGTATGGATATTGAGTTATGATTCTAAATAGTTAATGTCATCTTTTTCTTGATTTATACCATAAACATTTTTCCATCCAACTACAATTTATACAGATATCTTTCAAATCTTCAATATTCATAAATTTATTATTTACAATATTAAACAAATCAAAGACATTATACTTTTTCTTTTTTTCAATTTTTGTTTTCTTTAAAATAGCTAAATCCATCTTAACAATTTTTTCATTAGATTTTTCTATCTCTTTATCACAAGGATCATGTAAATAAGAGCTATTTTCACTAGATATTCCAAGGTGGCACAAGTTCTTTTTTAGGTTTGGACAGTATTCACATATATCATCATTTGAGTCTGTAATAATCACTTCAACATTTTCCTCTTTTAATTTGTTTAATATCTTTTCAAGATTTTCTTTAAAGTTTTTATCATACCCATAGCCTCGATATCCTTGCAAACATATCAAATGATGGGCTCTTAAAGTTATGATGGAAGATATTATCTTAGGATTTGCCTTCATGAATATCATTCATCTAATTTTATCATTTTTATCATTTTATTTTCATTATTATTGTTCATACTAAAAGATAGTAGCTATTTGAAATAATTACTAAATAGCTGATATTTTATAAAAAATTTATAAAAGGTTTATAACAATTTTATAAAAAAGATTTAGAACGATTTCATGAAAAAGTTATAATATTTTTATAAAAAATTCATTATTTAGGTAGAAATACTTTTGATACAATAGATGCTCCAGCTATTTTTATTAAATCTCCAACAAGGAATGGTATAAGTCCCATTATTAATAATGATAGTATGTCAGGGTATCCTCCAATGTTTAAATTGTACCAAATAGCTAAAACTATTAAACCAGGGACATAAATACAAACGAAATTAGCTATTAGCATAATTGGGAGCATATTTCTAAATTTTCGTGATTTGGAGTATTTTTCGGAAAAGTAACCTATGAAAAAGGATGCGAATATGAATCCTAAGAAGTATCCTCCAGTGGATCCTAAAAGGATATCTATACCACCAGTCATCCCACCATACCATGCAATACCTAATACTCCTCCTAAGATATATACTATTTGGCTTAAAGGACCTAATTTTTTTCCAAGAAACAACCCTGAAATTAAAACAGCGAAAGTTTGCGCAGTTATAGGTACGGGAGTCCATGGAAGAGGGATAATTATTTGAGCTGCTAATCCTGTGAAACAGGCCATTAATAATACCATAGCTGCTTTCTCTAAGTTGGTTGAATTATGAATCTTTTCAAAGATATGTTCTCTTTTTTCATAATAAGAATCAATATTAATATCCATTTTATCTCTCCATATAATCAATTTTTAAAATAATATGTTTTAAACATTTAAATTTTATATTATTCATATGAATTGTGCACACATTTCCTCTTTGATTTAAATAATATAAAAGTTTTTCTATAGCTATTCAATGCTGTTAATTTAAGGAATATTATTAATTTTAATTTTTCATGAATATGACATTTCTTTTAAATAAAAACTATGAAAAATTAGGATTTCTATAAACCCTTTTAATTAGTGAAATATATTTATAAAAATATATAATTAAATTTATAAAAATATATAATTAAAATCTTTTATTAGTAAAATTATCTCTTAATTAGTCTTGTTTTATAAAAAGATTATTAAATTAATTTTTAAAGTTTAGTATAATAATTATAATAAATTATAAATTGATTTTTTTAAATAAAATAATTAGATTCTAGACTGACGAGAAATTAAAAATAATTATATTAGATGGGCTTTAATGGAATTTGATGTATAATATTAGCTAATACATTTCACTAAATATAATATTTATAAAAATAAATTTGATAAAATATATGGAAAATCTTTATTAAATTCATTATACATCTTTTGAGTTATTATTCTTCTTCTTTCTTTTAATTATATTTTTTATTTACTTGTTTATGATATATATATATATATATATATATATATATTATTTTTCAATAAAGTTTATATATGGCATAGAATATAATTATTATCGGTTAATAGGTAGTGATTATTCTCTATTTTTTTAACTGATTTTTATCAATAATTGAATGAAATGGGGGTGAAAAAAATAAAAAACTATAAAAAAGCAATGATAAAAACGAGTATACTAATAGCTACTATCTTATTATTAGCTATCAGCTTAAACTCCAGTTTTGCAGCTACTGTACCTATTAATAATACAACACCTGGTGGTATAAATGGAACAATAACATCAGGAACTACTACTTCTGGAGATACTATTTTGCTTGCTCCAGGAAACTACACAGGAACTAACAATACAGGAATAACTATCAACAAAAATGTGACAATACAAGGAAATGGACCCACTGGTAGTGTAATAATTGATGCAGAAGGACAAAGACGAATATTCAACATAGGCAATAACTTGAATGTGACTTTCATAAATATAACATTCACCAATGGATATATTGCGGGTAATGGTGGAGCAATATCTAATGCCTATGCTGCAACAACGATGACTTTCATCAACTGCACATTCACAAACAACAACGTAACAGTTTATGGTGGGGTTATCTACAATGCTGGTGCTAATATGAGTGTTGGTGGTTCTAATTTCATTAATAACTATGCGGGTGATTGTGGTGGTGCTATATACAACACTGTTGGTGCTGATATGAGTGTTAGTGGTTCTACTTTCATTAATAACTCTGCAGCTCGGTATGGTGGCGCTATCCGTAATGGTGGTTCTAATTTCAGTGTTAGTGGTTCTACTTTCATTAATAACACTGCAATTGCTAATAGTGGTGGTGCTATCTACAATCTTTTTGGTATTAATATGAGTGTTAGTGGTTCTACTTTCATTAATAACTCTGCAGCTCGGTATGGTGGTGCTATCTATATTTATACTAATAATACGGATGTTAGTGGTTCTACTTTCACTAATAACAACGCTACTAATGGTGGTGCTATTGTCATTGATGATTGTAATAATGTGAGTGTTAGTGGTTCTACTTTCACTAATAACACCGCTAGTGTTAATGGTGGTGGAATTTTTAACGCAGGGAATATGACTGTTTCTAATAACATTATGAAGGGTAATAATGCTAGTAGTGCTAATATGATTTATAATATTGGTAATATGGGTATTCTTAACTTGACTTATATTGACAACTCTACAAAAGTTGTTAGGTGGGGCCAAGCAGTTACTTTGTTTGCTACTTTGACTGATGATATGGGTAATACTGTAACAGGTCAAAATATAACTCTTATTGTTAATGGAACTAATATTGGAGATGTTACAGCTATTGAAGGATATGCTAACATAAGTTTAATAATAACTGGTTCAGCAGGTGATTTTCTTCCTGTTTCTGGTAATTATGCTGGTCACAATGGTTATGATATCAATTTATTGAATGGTACATTACTGATTAAGTTAGCTACTAACTCTACTATTAATGTTCCATCTGATGTTAAAGTGGGTAAAACCGTAATAATCAGTGGAGTGCTTGTTGATGAGAATGGTGATTCAGTAGTTAATGCTGTTATTAATGTGGCTGTTGATGGAAGTATTTTTACTGTGTTTACTGATAATGTTGGTGCTTGGAATTTAACTTATGCTCCATCTCATGATGGGGAGATAGCTGTTGTTGTTGATTGGGCTGGTAATGATACTTACTTTGCTTTTGTTAACAATACTAGTTTTAATGTTACTAAGTTAGGTGTTAATTCAACTATTAATGTTCCATCTGATGTTAAAGTGGGTAAAACCGTAGCAATCAGTGGAGTGCTTGTTGATGAGAATGGTGATTCAGTAGTTAATGCTGTTATTAATGTGGCTGTTGATGGAAGTGTTTTTACTGTGTTTACTGATAATGTTGGTGCTTGGAATTTAACTTATGCTCCATCTCATGATGGGGAGATAGCTGTTGTTGTTGATTGGGCTGGTAATGATACTTACTTTGCTTTTATTAACAATACTAGTTTTAATGTTACTAAGTTAGCTACTAACTCTACTATAAATGTTCCAAGTAATGTTAAAGTGGGTAAAACCATAATAATCAGTGGAGTGCTTGTTGATGAGAATGGTGATTCAGTAGTTAATGCTGTTATTAATGTGGCTGTTGATGGAAGTGTTTTTACTGTGATTACTGATAATGTTGGTGCTTGGAATTTAACTTATGCTCCATCTCATGATGGGGAGATAGCTGTTGTTGTTGATTGGGCTGGTAATGATACTTACTTTGCTTTTATTAACAATACAAGCTTTAATGTTACTAAGTTAGGTGTTAATTCAACTATTAATGTTTCATCTGATGTTAAAGTGGGTAAAACCATAACAATTGATGGGGTGCTTGTTGATGAGGATGGTATTGTAGTAGATAATGCTCCAATTACTGTTACTGTTGATGGTAAAGTTTATCCTTTGACCACTGATTCTAATGGTCGATGGAGTCTTACTTATAAACCAACCCACACAGGAAGCATTAATGCTGTGGTGGATTATGCTGAAAACAGTAAATACTTTAGATATACCAATACTACAACTTTTAATGTTGTAAAAGGTGAAGCTATTATTAATAGAGCTGTAGTTAAAAATTCTGATGGATCTGTAGATGTGATTGTCATAGTAACCGATGAAGACGGCGATCCAATACCAAACTATAAATGTAGTATTGAATTGGATGATAAATACATTGTAGATATCATTACTGGTGCTGATGGTATTGGAAAAATCCATATATCAAGTAGTAAACTCAGTGATGGTAAACATGTGATTACAGTGACATCTGATGATGTAAACTACTATAGTGACCCAGTTTCAGTTGAATTTGAAACCCAAAACAACAACAATGATACTAATAAAACAAATAACAATCCAGTAGCTACAGCTACTATGAAAAAAACAGGAATGCCGATAATAGCTATCATATTAATGTTGTTAACCATATCTGGAATAGGTATTAGAAGAAAACAAGATTAAACATTTTTTTTGGGAGGACTTATTTATGTTCTCTCTCTTTTTTTTTATTTGTTTGTGAAAATTTTTTTATCCATTATAAGTTTAGAAGATTTCTGATTTTTGTTATTTGTGTAATATTAGTTCTTTTAATTCTTCTGATGATGCTATTTCTTGTGGTAAATTTGTGATTAAGCTTTTAATTTCTCCAGTTTCTATTTGATGTTAACGATTCTTAAGTTTCATTGATTTTATTTCTTGTATTTCTTTATTATTTTCATGGAATGAGTTCTTTTAGTGTTTAATTTGATATCTACATATTCATCATTGGTTTTTATATGTTTTATTTCGTTTTGTGTATTCTGTTTTTTATCTGAATATGGATTTGCTTTTTATTAATTGTAGATATGGTTCGGTTGAGGGATAAACTTTGTTAAATGTTATTATTGATTTTTTTAAGTCTATTGTTTGGTTTGATTTTTCTATATTTTCGTATGTGGGTGTATATTCTTTGATAGTCATTGGAGGGACAATGAAATCTATTATGAAGTCATTTTTAACATCTAAAAGAGTAGATATTGTGATTTAAACATCTAAAATCCAGATAAATTTAAATGGTGTTATAAAGTCAAAATAAAATTATTTAAAAAATAAGAATACAAACTATAGTCCTGAAAGAAAAGATTCTAATCAATGGTTTATTGGAATATTAATCTATTTCATAAATATAGTACTTCTCGTGACTTATCTAACATTCGATCATTAAAATTGAGTTTGGAAAAAAGCTCTAAAAACCTTTAAAAACATGAATAAATACTTACAAAATGGAAAAAAATATTTTCCATTATTGTTTTGTCCATGTCAAAAAAGTTTAGAAAAATACTATATTATTAAATTTTCACTTCTTATTTCTTTAATGGTCATAATTAAATTAGTGATAAAGGAATAAAAGCTATTTATAGAAATCTAAGGATTAAAAAAGTAATCTTCAACGAATTTATGATATTCGGAAAATAGAAAAACAATGGATGAAGTTGTTAATGATATATTAGCTTTTTAAGATGAAAAACATTAAATTTTTGGTTATGAATATTTCTCTATTAAAACTTTTAATAAAAATAACAAACTGTTCGTATAATGGAAATAAATTTATATAAGAAAAATTAAAAGTAGGTATATAGAAAGGTTTACATAATATAGTTTTTACTTTCAGAGAGAAGAGGATATCAACTGTATTAAATAATTAACCTTTCCATTTTTTTACCTACCTAAATTATTTATTGTTTTCTATATTATATAAAACTATGCGTTTTCTTAATAACTATTGGCATTGTCTAGAATCCTGCTGAAATTTTTTTTTATTTTATTTTTATTACATTTCTTTGTGTCCATCGTATTCTGTTTAGTTTGAGTTTTCTGTTTAATCCTTCTTCTGTTCGAAATGTTCTTTTTAAGTGTTTTAGGAGTGTTATATTTCTGTCTTTTTTTTATCTTTTAAACTTATTCTTCCTCTTTTTTGTATGGTTTTTATTTTTTAATTCGGTGATTTTAAGGAGGTTTTTTTTCTATTTTCTCTATGTGGTTGTTTATTTTCCTGTTGGTTTTATTTAATGTTTTTATTATTTTTTTCATGAGTGTTTGCATTTTGTGGAAGACACATTTTTGATGGATGGCTCCTAAAGCTTCAATAGTTGAAGGATAGGCTCGATATCCATCGGAAACAATAGCTTTTAGCTTCAAGGCTTTTAAAGATTTTTTTTAAAAATTTTTTAATTGTGTTTTTATTGAAATTTTCAGCATTTATTATTTCATCAGAGATTATTAAGTTGGTTGTTGCACATAGTATTGTCATTCGTAATTTTATTTCAGTATTAACCCATAATACTTGTTCATCATAATGATAAAGACCTTCAGGTTCGATTCCCAACTCTTTAATCATTTCACCTATTTCTTTTTCTTTTTTATCCAAATATTCATCAGATAAAGCTTTTTCATGATAATATACTGTTGATCTAGTATATAATACCCTGTCGTTAGTTCAATGAGATCTGATTTTTTATCATAAGAACAATAATCAATTAAACTCGTATTTAAGCCAAATTCTCTTAAATCCTGTGTATAATTACGATTTTTGTCTATGAATTTGTCTAAACATGCTCGTGTGTGTTCTTGACATTCTTTATCTTTACAAACATATTTTTGCTTCTTTATTTCCCTACTTTTATTTAATAAGAACCTGTCAGTTCCATTTTTACTTAATTTTGAGTTACAAACAGGACATTTCTCAATTGACTTAAGATAAACTACTTCATATTTCTCATTCATGAAATTATCCATTAACAAAACAAATTCTGGCGAAATATCATCACTTAAATAAACTATACCTTTTTCACGAGACTGTCAAAATGTTAGTTGTTATTTTTTTCGCAGAAATCGTTGCTGATTTTAATGTATTTTAAACAGCTTTTTGATGATAATTGTGCCGTAGGCACGCAATTTTTTTAAAAAACGTGAAAAGAA